>CAVBFV010000392.1:0-2332 GCA_963594575.1 Lachnospiraceae bacterium
ACATCTACGATCTTTTCTTCTATCTTTGTCTTTTCTTCTTGTGTCATAATAATCTTTGTTTTTGCCTACAAAGATAATAATTATTGCAGACAAAACAAAAAGAAAAGCTGTTTTTTTCTTGCAGAAGGTCTAATATACCCCAAATAGACTACAATTTACCTTTGTCGTGATATGAATAAAAGGCACCATCGGTTATGATGACATGGTCCATAAAGAAGAGACGCATGATTTCGCAGGCTTTGGCTATTTTCTGGGTAAGCACATCATCGGCTTTGCTTGGCTGAGGATTGTTGCTGGGATGATTGTGGCAGAAGGCGATAATGGTAGCGTTGTTGAGCACCGCTTCTTTGATGATAAGACGGATGTCGGTTGCCGTTTCTGTAATGCCGCCTTTGGAGATGCAGCTGGCCTTGATGAGTTTGAAATTCTGGTTCATCATCAGGAGCCATGCTTCCTCTGTATCTAAATCCTGCATCTTCGGAAGCATATAGTTGTAGATGGCAAGGGATGAGCCTAAGTCGGGACGTGTGCCAATCTTATCGAGAGCGCGGCGCTTGCCCAGTTCGCAGGCTGCAAGAATGGTGATGGCTTTGGCGGGTCCCATTCCTTTATATTGTGTCAGTTCTCTGATAGTCTTCTTTCCTAGCTGGTTCAGGTTGTTGTCGCAATCCTTCAGAATGCGTTTCATCAGGTCTACGGCACTTTCGTCTGTAGATCCCGAACCAATCAGAATACCTAAGAGCTCGGCATTGGATAAAGCTGAGGCACCCAAGCGCTCCAGTTTCTCGCGAGGCTTGTCTTCTTCTGCCCAATTGGCAATGGTTAGTTTCTCTGCCATAATAATAACTGATTAGTAGATTATTATTGGCTTCTCTTTTTGTGGGGAAGTCTTATTTGTAGAAAGTCTTGTTGTATGCGCTGAATTCGCTTTGTCCCAGTACGCATCTCTTCCACCATGCAGAAAGGAATCCGCATCCGTAACCCATCAGCTGTGTGAAGGCAGCGCGAATACTCAGCAAGCCTATCTTGATGCTGTGGTTCTCCCTGCTGCTGTCAATAAACAGTGCGATGGTATAGAGAATGATGCCGGCGAGGCCGATGCAGCCCAATGCTGCCATTGCATTACCCAAGGTTGGGAATACGTGAACGGTGCCAAGCATGTATGGCAGGAAGCCGAAGAAGAGCAGGAGCAGCGTGCCTATTACACCCACGGTGAAGACCATAGGGAGGAGATGCACGAGCTTGAGGCTCTCTGGATATTTCTTGTAGAGGTTGATGCGGGCGATGCCACTGTTGTAGACCTGTCGCCAGAACTTGCGGAAGTCGGTGCGGCGCTTATGCCATACCCATGCTTCAGGGAACAGACGGCAATGGCAGCCTGCCTTGAAGATACGGATAGAGAAATCAATGTCCTCACCGAAACGCATGTTAGAAAAGCCATTCAACCTGAGATAAACATCTCTGCGGATGCCCATGTTGAATGAACGGGGATAGAACTTATCCATCTTCTTCTTTCCGCCACGGATACCACCGGTGGTAAAGAAAGAAGTCATGGAATAAGAAATGGCTTTCTGAGTATCTGTAAATGATGAGTGCGCCTTGTCGGGACCGCCGAAAGCATCGGCAGGTTCGCGGCTCAACTCATCACTTACAGCCTTCAGATAACCTTCTGGCAAGACCACGTCGCTGTCGAGTATCAGAAGATACTCACCCTTGGCGCGCTCGGCACCATAGTTGCGACTCTGGCCCGGACCAGAGTTCTCCTTATAGTAATAATGTATATCCATCATGTGCTCATATCGTTTGCACACATCCTCGCAGGGAGTCTGTGAGCCATCCTCTACGATGACAACTTCGAAGTCTTTCTCTGATTGATGAGTCAGACTCTCTAAAAGTTCGTCCACTTCGTCAGGACGATTAAATACAGGTACTATGATGGAATATTTCATTCTTCTTACTATTAAGGGTTAGTTTTACTCAATAAGAGCACAATCTTCCTGTTGGAGGATGTATTACTCGCTTACACGACCGAGGTAGCTACCGTCACGGGTGTCGATCTGGATAGTCTCGCCTTCGTTGACGAACAAAGGAACACGAACCTCAGCACCAGTCTCCAATGTAGCAGGCTTTGTAGCATTTGTAGCAGTATTACCCTTTACACCTGGCTCAGAGTGAGTAATCTTCAATGTTGTCTTCACTGGCATTTCAGCCAAGAGGATAGTACCATCAGTTGTATCAGTAACAACCTCAACAACGTCACCCTCCTTCATGTACTGGCCACCAGTAACGTTCTCCTTAGCGATAGGCACCTGCTCGAAAGTCTCCTGGTTCA
>CAVBFV010000393.1:0-2331 GCA_963594575.1 Lachnospiraceae bacterium
GCCACTGATTCCCAGCTCAAGCCTTTCCGCTACAAGAACCTGGGTTCTATGGCTACCATCGGAAGAAACAAGGCAGTGGTAGAACTTGGCAAGTTCCACAGCCAGGGCTTCTTTGCCTGGGTATTGTGGCTGGTAGTTCACCTCCGCTCTATCCTTGGCGTAAAGAACAAGGTAATGGTAATGCTCAACTGGCTCTGGAAGTACGTAAGCTATAACGATTCTATCCGAATGATTACCTACGCCACCAAGCCTAAGGAGGTGCGTGACCGTTTGAAGCGTGAGCAGACCACTCACCTCGGCACCGACTTGCTGGAGAATGAAGAAGAGGAAGAGGAAGCTTAAGATAAGGAGATAGATTAAGTTTAAATGCTTAAGATAAAGAAATAGGAAACGGGTGTATCATTCAATAATATAGATGATACACCCGTTTCTTTTATGCAGATTCCTGAAGCCGATACCTTTATTAAGTAGATTCCCTTATCACGGTTTCACCTCTCAATGCAATTTCCTCTATCCTTCTATAACCATCGGCAATATGCTCCAGCAGCAGTCGGCAACTTTCCTGCGCCATTTTCTCAATAGGCTGCTCCACTACCGTCAACTGAGGATGAACCAAAGTAGCCAGAGCTGTGCCAGACATGCAGCATAACGCCACATCCTCCGGAATGCGCAAGCCACGCTTCTGGATAGCACTCTTGGCTCCCAACACTGCAGTCTCCGTAAAGCCAAAGACCGCATCAAAGGGCACATTCTTCTCCAGGAAACGTTCCATCACCCAACTACCCTCTTCAGCCGACAAGGCTGGCGACAAGACATCTTGCGCCTGATACTCTATATGAAACTTTTCCAGCGCATCCCGATAACCCCTCAATCGTTCATAGCTGTTTCGGATATAAGCAGGTCCCGGAATATGAATAATATGCTTATACCCCTTGCGCAACAAAGCCTCCACCATGAAAAACGACATGATATAATCGTCCATGTGCACCTGCGAAGCCTTTACCTTCTCCACCGTTCTATCGAAAAACACGATGGGAATGCCCCTTTCTATCACCTTATTATATAGGTCCACATTATGCTCCTTATCGCATGCACTCATCAGGATGCCATCCACACGCAGTTGCTCCATCATCAGAATATTCTCTCTCTCCTGCTCAGGATTCTCGTTAGAGATGGCAATCATAACCTTATATCCCTGCTTGCGCAAGATGGCTTGAGCATCATTGATAAAGGTCATATAGAATGTTGTTACGATTTCGGGGATGATGATGCCGATGTTGTGAGTACTCTGCTGGCGAAAGTTCACTGCCAGTTCGTTGCGATGATAGCCCATCCGCTCGGCAGTTGCCAATATCTTCTGCAAGGTTTCCGTCTTCACATTACCCGTATCTCCCGAAAGAGCACGAGAAACGGTGGACTTGGAAATCCCCAACTCCCTTGCAATATCCATGATGGTTACATATTTTGCCATATCTCTTTTTCTTTCTTGTTATATGTGCTTGCAAAGATACTTATTTTCCATGAAAGCAACAACAAAAAACAGAGAAATCTTTTTGGGAACGGTTGCGGAAAATGGGAACGGTTGCGGGAACGGTTGCGAAAAAAGAGTCGATTTTTTTCTTGCTTTTCCAGCAAAAACATTCTATCTTTGCAGCGTGAAAAGGAAAAACGATTTTTCAAATCGCTCTATTCCTTCGCAAGACAAAGAATAAACAACATTAAGTATCACAATCAAACCTAAGAAAAAAATATGGAACAAGATTCTAAATTTCAAGCGAACAATTCGCTAGAGAACAATTCGCAGGGAAAGGTTCCCTTCATCAGTAAGCTCGCCTATGGCATGGGCGATGTGGGCTGCAACTTCAGTTGGATGTTCGTAGGCAACTTCCTCATGATTTTCTACACCGATGTGTTCGGAATCAGCATGAGTGCCGTAGCAACCCTGATGCTTGTTTCCCGATTCTGGGACGCCATCAACGACCCCATCATCGGCACACTTACCGATAAGACCCACACCCGATGGGGACGATTCCGCCCATGGCTGCTCTTCGGAGCTCCTATCACGGCACTGGTACTGATACTCACCTTCTGGGCTCATCCGGAATGGAGCCAGACCGCCAAGATTATCTATATGGCAGTAACCTACTGCATCCTGGTGCTGGGATATACCTGCGTGAACCTGCCTTACGGCACACTTTGCGGAGCCATGACACAAGACATGGATGAAAGAGCTAAGCTCAACACCAGCCGTTCGGTGAGCGCCATGATGGCCATCGGAGTAATCAACATCGTAACCGTTCCACTCATCAGCTGGTTTGGCGCAGGCGATAC
>CAVBFV010000394.1:0-2329 GCA_963594575.1 Lachnospiraceae bacterium
ATTAAAGTTGCTGAAGAAGCATTTGCAACCGGCAAGAAGTTCCCTGAGTTCAAGGCAGGTGATACTATCACAGTCGCTTACAAAATCGTCGAGGGTACAAAAGAGCGTATCCAGCTCTACCGTGGTGTTGTTATCAAGATCTCTGGTCATGGTGACAAGAAGCGTTTCACAGTTCGCAAGATGTCTGGTACTGTAGGTGTTGAGCGTATCTTCCCTATCGAGTCACCAGCTATCGATTCTATCGAGGTGAACAAGCGTGGTAAGGTTCGTCGCGCTAAGTTGTATTACTTGCGTAAGCTTACTGGTAAGAAGGCTCGTATCGCTGAGAAGAAGACTGTAGCTAAGGGTGCAGAATAATTTTTCTTAGGAGACCTAATCAGAAAAAATAAAGGGAATCCAGTCTCACGACCGGCTTCCCTTTTTTATATCTACAATCTTATACCGAAAAACAACTATCTTTACGATTCAATAAATCATGGCTGCCTACTAAACCAACCATGCTCCATTCTTTTATTTTTCGCCCGCATCATAATTCACGAGCCCATCCTCCGTGCCGTGTAAAGCACCTTGGAAATCATCCCAACTCTGGAATCCGGCAAGCAGCGCCAGCTTGTCCAAAGTCTGGCGGGAAGGCTTCTCCTTCCCTTTCAATACATCCCACATTTTGTGGAAAATATGAGCCTTGCCAACCTTCTTTTCTATGTGTTCAGCAAGGACTTTCAAATCCTGTTTCATAACAATCCTCTCATAATTACTAACTGGGAGCAAAAGTACTGAAAAAGAATGAAACTGAGTACATTTTTCCCGACTTTTTTATGTTTTGGGGTAAAAAAAATGCTTTATATCATAAAAATGCTGTTTTTTAGGGCTTTTTACGAAACAGAAGTCCAATATCTCAATCATTTTTTGTAACTTTGCGCCAAATTCCAAAATACATTTCTTAGAAGATGAAAGAATTAGCACTTAAGTACGGATGTAATCCAAATCAGAAACCTTCTCGCATCTATATGGATGACGGAAGGGAACTTCCTATCGAAGTGATCAACGGCCGTCCTGGCTACATCAACTTCCTGGATGCCTTCAATTCCTGGCAATTGGTCAAGGAGCTCAAGGCTGCTACAGGAATGCCTGCTGCCGCTAGTTTCAAACACGTTTCTCCTGCCGGTGCAGCTATCGGCTTGCCTCTGAGCGACACATTGAAGAAGATTTACTTCGTTGATGATGTCAAGTTTGAGCTCTCTCCATTGGCTTGTGCCTATGCTCGTGCCCGTGGCGCTGACCGCATGTGCTCTTATGGCGACTTTGTTGCGCTGAGCGATGTATGCGACGAGGCTACAGCCCTCCTCATCAAGCGTGAGGTAAGCGATGGTGTCATTGCTCCTGGCTATACTCCTGAGGCTATCGAGATTCTGAAGGAAAAGCGCAAGGGTACCTACTGCGTTATCAAGATTGATCCTGACTATGTGCCAGCTCCTATCGAGCACAAGCAGGTGTTCGGTGTTACCTTCGAACAGGGACGCAACGAGGTGAAGCTTGATGATCCTGCTCTCTTCGAGGATGTTCCTACCAAGAACAAGACTTTCACTCCTGAGGCTAAGCGCGATCTGATTATCTCGCTCATCACCCTGAAGTATACTCAGAGTAACTCTGTATGCTACGTGAAGGATGGTCAGGCTATCGGTATCGGTGCCGGTCAGCAGAGCCGTATCCACTGTACCCGTCTGGCTGGTTCTAAGGCTGATGAGTGGTGGTTGCGCCAGTGTCCTAAGGTGATGAACTTGCCTTTCAAGGAGAAGATTCGTCGTGCCGACCGCGACAATACCATCAATGTCTACATCTCTGATGAGTGGGAGGATGTATTGCAGGACGGCGTTTGGGAGCAGTTCTTTACTGAGAAGCCTGAGCCATTGACCCGCGAGGAGAAGAAGGCTTGGATTGCACAGAACAAGGGTGTATCATTAGGTAGTGATGCTTTCTTCCCATTCGGCGACAATATTGAGCGTGCTCATAAGAGTGGTGTTGAATACATAGCAGAAGCAGGCGGTAGTATCCGTGACGATAACGTTATTGATACCTGCGACAAGTACGGCATCGCTATGGCGTTTACTCACGTTCGCCTCTTCCATCACTAATTTATTATATAATTAAGGTATATGAGTGACATTGACGATATTATCATGGGCGGTATGGTCTTCAAAGGCGGCGGTGGTCCTAAGAAGGATGACGACGACAAGGTGAAGACCAAAGCCAAGAAGAAAAAGTACATAACGGGTGCTCACGGTAGTGGCTCTGCCCGTCAGAAGGCAAAGTATCGCCAGCAGAGAGCCAA
>CAVBFV010000395.1:0-2323 GCA_963594575.1 Lachnospiraceae bacterium
TCTTACCTTTGCAGTCAAATTAGAAATACAATAATATATCAAATATGAATCATCTTCCATACCGTGCCATCGCCCTTGATCTGGATGGCACCCTGACCAACCACGACAAGGTGGTTACCCCGAAAACCCGCGAAGCGCTGCTCCAGGCAGAAGCCGAGGGTGTTGTTATCATCCTTGCTTCAGGCAGACCGACCTACGGCATCGAACCGGTGGCAGAATGTCTGGAACTGGATAAGCGAGGCGGATACATCCTATCTTATAATGGCGGCAACATCGTGAATGCCAAGACTGGCGAAAAACTCTTCGCCCAGTTCCTGCCTGATGAGGTGATACCTATATTATATAGGTACGCGAAGGAGAAGAACCATGCCCTGCTGGGATATGCCGGCAACGAGATTATCACCGAGATGCCCGACGACCAGTATGTGAAGGAAGAATCGCGTATCAACAAGATGAACATCCGAAAGGTAGAAAACCTGTTCGAAGCCCTGGAGCCTCACCCTACCAAGCTCCTCATGACAGGCGACCCGGCAGATATGCTCAAGGCAGAAAACGAGCTTTCTGAGATTCTGGGCGACAGGATGGACATCTTCCGCTCAGCCCCATTCTTCCTGGAACTGGTTCCTAAAGGCATCGACAAGGCTAAGTCCCTGCTCCGCCTTCTGTCGAAAATCAATCTCACCCCAGCCGATATGATTGCTTTCGGAGATGGCTACAACGACCTGAGCATGCTGAAACTGGCAGGCATGGGTGTAGCCATGCAGAATGCAGCACCAGAGGTTAGAGCCGAAGCCGACTACATCACGCTTTCCAATGAAGAAGATGGCGTAGCTGCTGCTTTGGAACATTTCTGTAAAAAGGAATTTTAAAAGTAAAAAGGTAAAAAAGTAAAAAGGTAAAAAGAAACTAGGGAGATTATACCCCGCTAGGCTTTTTTACCTTTTTACCTTTTTACTTTTTTACCTTTTTACTTCCTTTTTACTTTTTTACCTTTTTACTTTTCAACAATCAGTCCACCCTTAGGCTGCATGACTACCTTCAGGTTTCCCTTCTTATCCACCTTTACGGTCTTCATCTGAGAAACAGGCCAGAGAGCCTTCTTGTCCTTGCCGGCAGTTTCATGATAATAGGTAACGCTCTTGCCGGCAAGCATTGGCAGATTCAGGGTGAGCTTCATCACCTGGTCGGTGCCGTTCAAACCAGCCACATACCATTTATCACCATGGCGACGGGCAACAACGGCATATTTTCCAGGATAACCGGCGATGAACTTAGTCTCATCCCAGGTAGTAGGAACGCTCTTCAGGAAATCAATTTCGTGCTGAGGAAGTTCAGAGAGATTGTTCGGATAGATGGCGATACATTGGATAGCAGCCTGGTTCATGATAGCCGAAGCCATCTCGAAAACATCGGTGGTATAACGGCGATGACGACTCTTGTTATCTTTAGAGAGATACTTGTTCATGATGGTACCACCCCAATCCATCGCAGCCACGGCGTTGCGGCAGAATGGATGCATGGTCAGTTCGAAAGCCTCCTGCTTGGCATGATAATCAGAGAAGAATACATTCTCCGAAGCCAGTACAGCCTCGCTCGATACATAGTTAGGATACATGCGCTCCCAACCTCTTGGCAGGGTGCAACCATGGAAGATAACCTGAATGCCATAATCGTTGGCATCGCTCAGGATGTCTTCATACTGCTGCATGGTATGCTGCTTGTCGCCACCAAAGAAATCTACCTTGATGCCCTTGATGCCGATACTCTTCATCCAGGCCATCTCCTTCTTGCGGGCCACGATGTTATCCATGATGCCACGAGGACCCTGAGGTGCATCGTTGGCCACACCATTGGAATTATACCAGAGCATCAGACTCACATTCTTGCTCTGCGCATACTTGCTCAACTCTGCTATCTTGTCTCTACCAATCTGGGTATCCCAGAGCGCATCAACCAGCACATATTCATATCCCATGGTAGCAGCCAGGTCGATGAACAGCTTCTGGTCGTTATAGTTGCAGGATTCATCCTGCCAGATGAGCCAGCTCCAGGCATACTTGCCTGTTCCGTATTTCTGGGAAGCCTCGAATCTTGGCTCCACTACATCGTATGGAATGGTGGTCTCTACCAGAGGCTTCAAATCAGAACCCACGGTAATGGTACGCCAAGGAGTGGAACCCGGAAGGATGAAGGCGCCCGATGTAGAACCGATGCCATCTGCCTCCTTCTCCATTGGGAAGGCGATCTGATAACCCTTAACAGCATCATAATCGCTGATGTGACAACCCGGATAGTTGCCGTGAGTACCGGTCTCGCTGACCAA
>CAVBFV010000396.1:0-2321 GCA_963594575.1 Lachnospiraceae bacterium
TTTCCAAGGGTGGAGCCAAGGATGATGGTGTCATGAGAGTGATGATAGAGGGACCTGGAACGATAGAAGGTCAGGATCTCGTAGATATGACAGTTAATGAGAAATCATATCGTGCCGCAACATTCGATATCATGGTTTATCCAAATTCTTCAAAGAATGAGAACGGCGAAGACTACAATCCTTGGATGCAACCTGGCGCCACATTTACCTTCCGCATTAAGGGAGCCACCAAGGATACCCAACTGCTGTTCGTGGGTGGTGTTGCATGGAATAGTGGTCTGAAAGGAAAAGGGAAAGGCAAAAATCGCCTTCTCTTGGATGATATAAAGGTAAAGGCTATATAGTTTTTCCAACCAGACAAGTATATATAAACGAAAGAGGGTGTGCCATGGAATATGACACACCCTCTTCTTGTCCGTTTTTCCAAGATTTAACACTCTCTATATGCAACTTTTCATCGTGTCATATAGACCATTCTCCAGCGTTATCGTCAATTTGAAAATAATAAAAGCCTATATTGGCTCAAATCTGAATATCGGTTTCTTTATCATTTCGGGTTGAAGATACATTAACATATAGATAGGGTAATAGAGAATCTTGCCTACGACCTGCACATTGCCATTAGAGAAAACTATGGCACGAGGAATAGCGTATTCCTCATTGTTCATCACATTAGAGAGTGCATTATGACGTTTATAATCCTTGCCCGACTTGATTTCTATCGGCAAGACCTTACCTCTGTCTTCTATAACAAAGTCCAGCTCACCCTGCTTCTTGTTATTGAAATAATAAAGATTATAACCATGGGCACGTAATTCTTGTGCAGCAAGATTCTCATAAATGGCTCCATTGTTGATTTCTGTCGTACCCGTAAGTAAGTCTATCGCTATATTGGCCGCATACTGGCTTGCCAACAACCCCACATCGTTCATGAACAACTTAAATAAATTGCGCTGTTCACCAAGTTTTAAAGGCAAACGAGGTTCTTCTACATTATAAGTAGGGAGCGCAACACCAGCATCGGCTAGCCATAAGAAAGAATTTCTGTAACGCTCAAATTTTGCCTTTTCATTTAATGCCTTCAAAATAAAACGCTTGTTCTTGGCATTCAGTTCAGAAGGTATCAAGTCGAATATATCTTTGATATACAGCTTGTTCTTTGGGTCATACTTGGCTATATCCTTTCCGTAGAGGTGCATGATTTCTCGTTGTGCCTCACGCACTATCTGTAAATTATTCGTATTAATATACTTTTGGACAGCCTCAGGCATTCCTCCGACAATGAGATAAAGATGAATGAGATCATTCAGCTTATTATGCACAACCTCATCCACCACCTTGCATTGCTCATAGCACTCCTTGACATGAGCCATTACTCCAGTACTCATCCCTACAGCCTCTGCAAATTCCTCAAAATCGAGAGGAAACATCTCTTTTTCTGCCATATAACCAACAGGTACACTACGGATATCCTTCAACTCTACCCCTAACAATGAGCCACTCATTACATAGCGATAGCTACCCTCTTCTACCAGGAATTTGATGGCAGTAACCATCTCCGGACATTCCTGCACCTCATCAAAGAAAACAAGAGTTGTGCCTGGAATAAGTTTTTTCTCAGCCAAGGCAGAAAGGCGCAGGAGGATTTCCTTAGCATCAGAAGGAGACTTAAAAGCCTCTCTATACTTAGGATTATTGAGGAAATTGAACTCCACTACATCCGCAAAGCATTCCTTTCCAACCTTCCGGATAGCGAAGGTTTTACCTACCTGGCGAGCGCCTGAAACGAGAAGAGCTTTTTTCTCCATTTCGAAGAAATTGCGTAAATAGCTGTATATCTTTCTGTTAAGCATATCTATACTACTTTTTCTTACCATAATTTATAGGCTTTACGGAACTTTTCCAACCTATTTTAGACTAGAAAAAGGAGCTTTTCCAACCCTTTTTGAGGTATTTTCTGCCACTTTTCCAACTTCTAGCCGCTGCAAAGATACCATTTTTTTCCGAAACTCCTCTATTTAAACAAGAATATTTTCTCTAAATATCACCAATCAAAATAATTTTGAAAAATATGTCGTTTAATTAACCGAAAACATAATTGAAGAGCAGGAAGATGCTAAGGATATACAGCGTAGGATTCAGATCCTTGAACTTGCCCACCATCATCTTGATCAATACATAGCTCAGAATACCAAGGCAGATGCCATCGGCAATACTGTAGCAGAGTACCATCGTAATCATCGTGATAAAGGCAGGGAATGATTCTGAAATATCCTCCAACTCAATCTTCTTGAACGAATCAATCATCAATACACCCACCA
>CAVBFV010000397.1:0-2289 GCA_963594575.1 Lachnospiraceae bacterium
ATGCTTTCCTGCACGCTGCCCACGATGAGTTCGGCTCCTAACTTCTTCGCCAGTTCATCACGATACTGGATGGTTTCCTCGAAGTTATGTCCTGTGTCGATGTGCAACAGCGGGAATGGAATCTTCGCCGGATAGAATGCCTTGTAGGCGAGATATGTTATCACGATAGAATCCTTGCCACCCGAAAAGAGGATGACTGGACGCTCGAACTGGGCAGCTACTTCGCGGAGCACGTAGATAGATTCTGCCTCCAGTTCCTTGAGATGTTTGATAGTCTTATTGTCCATAATCTATGTCTTTTTTTATTATTATTTTCTGGGTGCAAAGGTACTGCGATTTCCCCACTTGGGCAATACCACATGGGGTGTAAAAAGACTACCATACAGGGTGTAAAGAACATACCATACATTTGGTATAAGGCTGCCAAACGTATGGTATGTATGATGGATAAGGATATGTGTCCTATATATAATAAGGTGTAATTGGTATAGACCAATTAAAATAGTATCTTCATTTTATTGCTAAATAATTATAAAGAAGTTGTTAGTATCAAATAAAAAGAGTATATTTGTACGATATAAAATTAATAAATCATGGCATTACCGATAAATATAGAAAGCCTTCTTAGTGGAAGTGCAGTAGAAAGCAACCAGCTTGAATACAAGGAAGGTTGGAATCCAGATACAATATATCGTAGCATCTGTGCCTTTGCCAATGATTTTGAAGACACTGGTGGTGGGTATATCATTGTTGGTGTAAAGGAAGAACGCGGTCATGCTGTTCGTCCTGTTTTAGGTGTTAATCCTAATTTGATAGAACAGATAGAGAAGGATATGGTTGGTTACAATAATCTTATCCGTCCATACTATCAACCTCGTCTTTTCATTGAAGAGGTTGATGGCAAGACTATTCTTGTAATCAAAGTGACGGCAGGAGAACGCCGTCCATATAAGGTGCCTGATCGTATTACTGCAAAGCAGAAGGATTTCAACTATTATATCCGCTATAATAGTAGTAGCATTGTGCCGAAAGATGAGTATGAACGTGAGCTGATAAATTTGGCTAATCGTACACCTTTTGATGACCGTGGCAATGATCAGATAAGTCTTAGGGATATTTCGGCTACTTTGTTGAGAGACTTTCTTGTTGAAGTAGGTAGTGATTTGGCAGATCAAGATCTATCGGGTGAAAACTTGAAAATAGTTCTTGACCAAATGGACTTGTTGGAAACTACACCAGAAGGCTTCAAGGTCAAGAATGTTGCTGCGATGATGTTCTGTGAGCATCCTGAGAAATTCTTCAAAATGACCCAGGTTGAAATCGTGATATTCCCTAAGGGGAGATTACAAGATCCTGATAATATGATAGAGGTTGCACCGATAAGGGGGTGTGTGCCAAAGATGATTCGTGATACGATGAATTATCTCAAGACAAATATTATTCAGAAGACAATTCATAAGCCAGAGGATACAGAACGTTCCGTTGTTACATATAATTATCCTTATCAAGCTTTGGAAGAAGCTGTCGTAAACAGCCTTTATCATCGCAGTTATATTGAAAGAGAACCTGTTGAGATAACTATCGAACCAGATAAGATTAGTATTCTCAATTTTGGAGGACCTAATCACACAATATCTATGCAGGCTATAAAAGAAGCTCGTATGCTTCGTTCGCGTCGATACACAAACCGCCGATTGGGAGAGTTCTTAAAGGAATTGAATTTGACAGAGGGTAGAGCTACGGGGATTCCTACTATTCAGCAGAAGTTGCAGGAAAACGGTTCGCCTCGTGCAATAATTGAGACCGATGAGGAACGTACATATTTCTTAATAGATATACCATGTAATTTAGACTATATCGGTGTGCCTATTGGTAAAGAATGCAAGAAAGAATGCAAGAAAGAATGCAAGAAAGAACTGTCTGAATTACAGATGCTTATCATGGGGGCGTTGTCTGAGAATGCTAAGTTAACAATACCAGAATTAGCAAGAAAGATGGGCATATCTGCAAGAAAGATTTCTCAGGAACTAAAGTCTTTACAGGAAGAATTTCAGGTCTTGAAACGTGAAGGAGGTCGCAAGAATGGTTATTGGGTAGTATTGGATAATGACGTGTAAAACGTATTATAATATACATATATTTCTGTACGATAGCAAGTGCTTTCTAAAGTAACTCGAATGGTTTGGAGTTATTCAGAGCATAACTTGCTATCGTCAGATAATTCGTTCTGTTACGGATAGATCTCGATATGGCTGCTGCCGGAGTTGCCATTCTTGATAATCCTTATCT
>CAVBFV010000398.1:0-2278 GCA_963594575.1 Lachnospiraceae bacterium
GAGCATGTGCTCTAAGCGGTTTTTATCTCTACTTCGTTCTCTCATATACTAAGATTTTATCACGTTCTACTGATTCCTGTGCAAAAGGGAGTAAGGTTCCTTCTGATACCAAATCAACTTTTCTACCTAAGAGTTCTTCCAAATCACTCCACATGCCGAAGAATTTTAAACCAATAGGTTTGCTCTTGTCCAAAGAAACCATAATATCGACATCGCTATCCTTCGTTTCTTCCCCTCTGGAGAAAGAACCGAACAGCCAGGCTTTCAGTACGGGTTGGGTGCTGAAATAATGGCGTAAAGCTTCTATGATGGCTCGTTTACCCATAATATAATGATGTTGTTTCTTGGTGCAAAGATACACTTTTTATTCGAAAGAGCAAGTTTTTTTCTAGTTTTTTATTACCTTTGCATTGCTTTTCCAAAAAAAGTAGAAGATTTCTTCATTTTAGGGGTAATTGATTTCAGGAAAGCTTGTATATAAGAGTAGAAACAAGAAGAAAATGACGTGATGACAGAAGAAAATGAACAGCGGATGGAACGGCTGTTCCACGACCATTACGAACAGATGTATCGCTTCGCCTTTGCCTTGCTCCATGATAACGAGGAGGCGAGGGATGTGGTGAGCGATGTGTTCTCCAGATTGTGGGATAAACAGCTGGTTCCAGACCGGGCTTACCTGATGCGGAGCGTGAAGAATGCCTGCATCAATCTTATAGCCAGAAAGAAGAGAGATGAACGACTGAAACGGCTTCTCCCTCTCTCGGAAGAGAAATTGACGGAGGAAGAACCTTCCCGTCTGGAAGAGCGATGGCAGGCTACCGTGGATTGCATCGACCATGACCTGACCGACCAGACTGCTTCCGTCATCCGATTGTGCTATCGGGAAGGAATGTCGTATAAGGATACGGCGGAGGAACTGGGCATCAGTATCTCGGCAGTAAACAAGCATATCGTAAAAGGTTTGCGAACGCTCAGAGAAAAATTGAAAGGAAAATAGCATAACCATGATTCTATTGTCTGAAGACGTCCTTACAATGGAACCCTAAAATGAAGAAAGGAAAAGAAAATGAAACATGAATTATCTGACATAGATCCTCAGAAGATGGATTCTCAGAAATGGGATATGCTCCTCGATCTCCTGGAGCATCCCGAAAAGTATTCCGAAACCCAGAAGGATGAACTTCTGGGCGATGAGGAAGTGAACGAACTCTATCAGCAGCTGGTAGAGACCCGACAGTCTCTGGATTTCGCCAAGTCGAAGGAAGAGATGAAGATGCCTTCGATTGATGCAGAATGGGAGAAACTGAAAGATGAGATGAAGCAGAAAGATGAAAAGCAGCAGAAAGAAGAGATGAAGCAGAATGCAGAAACCCAGCAAACTGCCAAGTTGTTTCCTCTCTGGAGCCCGATGAGAAAAGTGGCTGCCGTTGCTGCCGTCCTTATCGTCTCCGGCATCACCTTTGCAGCCATTCATCTGGTAACCCGTTCTCATCAGGCATCAGATAAGAACAATACCGAACTTGTGGCATCCCGAAAGGATTCTGTCCAGCAGGTTTCTGCTCCTCAGAAATCCAACATAGAAGAAAAGAAAGATTCTGCAAGTCTTACCCAGCTCCCATTGGTTTACGAAAATGCTGAGCTTCAGAATATCCTGACTCCTATTGCCGCGCATTTCCATCTCCAGGTAACTTATCAGAACGAGTCGGCTCGCCACATCCGTCTCTTCCTGCAACTGGAGAAGAACATGAGTCTGGATGATATCATCGAACTGATGAATCATTTCGAGAAAGTGAATATTCGTCATGAAGGTCAAACTTTAATCGTGGAATAAGATGAAAAGATTAAGATATATTATGCTGCTGGCAAGTCTGATGAGCCTTTCTCTTCAGACCATCTATGCCCAACGCATCACCCGCAGCTTCCGCAACACTTCTATGTCAGAAGCGCTCACCATCCTTGCCAAGAGCACCAAGGATTATCGTATCAACTTTATGTATGATGAACTGGAGGATTTCACGGTTACCACAAGTATCGTGAAGCGAACAGCTCCGGATGCCATCCGCCAGATTATGGGCTTCTATCCGATGAAGATGACGATAGATGGCGAAAACATCTTTGTGGAGTGTACGCAGAAAACTCCCACCAAGATGATAGGCCGCATCATAGACAATAAGAAACGCCCTGTAGATTTCGCCAATGTGGCCCTGCTGAATGTTAGTGATTCTTCATTGATAAATGGCGGCGTGACGAATGAGAACGGCCAGTTCGTGATTCCCTG
>CAVBFV010000399.1:0-2265 GCA_963594575.1 Lachnospiraceae bacterium
CTCCTCGGTGATGAATGGCATGAATGGATGCAACATCTTCAGGAGGGCATCGAAGAAGCGGAGGGTAGCGTCGTAGCTCTTCTGGTCGATAGGCTGACCGTAAGCTGGCTTCACCATCTCCAGGTACCAAGATGAGAACTCATCCCAGAACAACTTATATACAGTCATCAATGCCTCAGAGATACGGTAGTCCTTAAACTGCTTCTGCATCTCCTCGTTCACCTCCTTGAGCTTGGCATCAAACCACTTCACGGCGATTTCAGCACTCTTAGGCTGCTCGATATCAGCAGTCTCCCAACCCTTCACGAGACGAAAGGCATTCCAGATCTTATTGTTGAAGTTACGTCCCTGCTCGCAAAGGCTCTCGTCGAAGAGGATGTCGTTGCCTGCTGGAGCGCTGAGCATCATACCCATACGAACACCGTCGGCACCAAACTTGTCGATCAAATCCAATGGGTCTGGTGAGTTACCGAGACTCTTGCTCATCTTGCGGCCGAGCTTATCGCGAACGATACCTGTGAAATATACGTGCTTGAATGGCATCTTGCCACGATACTCGTAGCCAGCCATGATCATACGTGCTACCCAGAAGAAGATGATGTCCGGACCTGTTACGAGGTCGGAAGTAGGGTAGTAGTAGTTAATCTCCTCGTTGTCAGGATGCTCGATGCCATCGAACAGAGAGATAGGCCACAGCCATGAAGAGAACCAGGTGTCGAGGCAGTCGCTCTCCTGCTCAAGATCCTCAGCCTTGATGCTGGCATTCTTCTCCTGAGCGAGCTTCAGAGCCTCCTCTGCAGTCTCAGCTACCACGAAATCCTTCTTGCCGGCGTTGTCGAAGTAGTAAGCTGGGATGCGGTGACCCCACCAGAGCTGACGGCTGATACACCAGTCCTTGATGTTCTCCAACCAGTGGCGATAGGTGTTCTTATACTTCTTAGGATAGAACTCGATGTCATCGTCCATTACTGGAGGGAGGGCGATGTCAGCAAAGTGCTGCATCTTGAGGAACCACTGTGTAGAGAGCTTTGGCTCGATAGGCACATTGGTACGCTCAGAGAAGCCCACCTTATTATTATAGTCCTCAATCTTCTCCATCAGACCGGCGTTCTGAAGGTCGATGGAAATCTGCTTGCGCACGTCCATGCGGTCCATACCTACATAGAGACCTGCTGCCTCGCTGATGGTACCATTGTCGTTGAAGATGTCGATGGTTTCCAAACCATGCTTCAAACCGAGGGCGTGGTCGTTGATATCGTGAGCTGGAGTTACCTTCAAGCAACCAGTACCGAACTCGATATCTACGTATGTATCCTCGATGACAGGAATCTCGCGGTTTACGAGAGGCACGATAACGTGCTTACCCTTCAGCCAGGTATTCTTCTTATCCTCTGGGTTGATACACATGGCAGAGTCACCCATGATGGTCTCAGGACGGGTGGTAGCTACTACTGCATAGTAACCCTTTTCGTCCTTGTGTATCACGTTCTCCTCATCCACCTGCTGGCAGTCCTGCTCAACTACATAATACTTCAAGTGGTAGAGCTTAGAGTGCTCGTCCTTGTAGATTACCTCCTCGTCAGAGAGCGCAGTCTGAGCCTTAGGGTCCCAGTTAACCATGCGCACGCCACGATAGATGAGGCCCTTCTTGTAGAGGTCGCAGAAAACGTGGATAACGGCACGGGAGCGGGTCTCGTCCATGGTGAATGCTGTGCGGTCCCAGTCGCAGCTGGCACCGAGTTTGCGGAGCTGCTTGAGGATGATGCCACCGTGCTCGTGAGTCCAGTCCCAAGCATGCTTGAGGAACTCTTCGCGGGTAAGGTCGGTCTTCTTGATACCCTGCTGTGCGAGGCGGTTTACAACCTTTGCCTCGGTAGCGATACTGGCGTGGTCAGTTCCTGGTACCCAACAAGCGTTCTTGCCCTCCATGCGCGCACGGCGAACGAGAATATCCTGGATCGTATTGTTGAGCATGTGTCCCATGTGGAGCACACCTGTTACGTTTGGTGGAGGGATAACCACTGTATAAGGTTCACGACCATCTGGCTTAGAGCTGAAAAGCTTGTTGTCGAGCCAGTACTGATACCATTTACTTTCCACTGCTTGTGGATCGTATTTACTTGCTAATTCCATTGTTTATATCTAATTTTTATTCTTTTTCTTTCTTTTTCTTTAAAAAACGGTGCAAAGATACTAATTTTTGGGCGAAAAATACTATCTTTGCATCAAAATTATTAATTTTTGCACAAAACGATGGTTAGTAAT
>CAVBFV010000400.1:0-2259 GCA_963594575.1 Lachnospiraceae bacterium
GATTATCGAACCTCAATAATAATGAATAGTCTATGTACAACATTTTCAATAAAATAGTTAGATTGTTTTGTTTATGTGTATTCCTTTTTGGGCATTCCACTGCGGATGCCCAAAATAGGAATTTACCTGAAGACATCAATCCTTATTTCGGACCAGTCGGCAAGCAGGCTGTCATGCCTAATGCGGCTGGCTTTATTCAGAGATGGTTGCTCCTGGAGCCCATCTCTATGCCGGTCAAGAGCAATGTCGTTTTTACTGATTCTTATCTGAAGGAGATATTCCATACGCAGTATTTCCCTAAACAGATGGAAACAGTTCCTAAGGATGGAGCCGTCGTGAAGGTGGGCAAGGAAAAACTGAAATGGCATGCGCTGGACAGTAAACTGTTTAATGTGAAGCTCTTCCGTTTCGCTACTTCGTTTAAGAAGCCCAAGTATGGTGTCTTGTTCTGGGCGGTTACCATTATCGATTGCCCTGAGGAGATGAAAGACGTCCGCTTGTCTGTTGGCTCGAATGGTGCTTCCATGTGGTGGCTCAATGGTGAGGAGGCGGTGATGCTCGAAGGCGACCGAAGAATGGTTCGCGATGATGTGGTTTCTAAGAAGCTTACCTTGAAGAAAGGTAGGAATATCCTTCGTGGTGCAGTCATCAATGGTCCTGGTATGAGCGACTTCTGTGTCCGATTCATCGACGGACAGGGCAAGCCTGTCAGAAACCTGTCTATTCACGTGAAGTAGTGCAATCAATAAAGAAAGTTATGAAACAGAACAATATATTTTTCAGATATTTTAGCCCGGTTGCTGCTCAGCAGAAACTTTATGCCGCTGCTTTGGTTGCCTTGTTGTCTTCCTCTGCTTACGAGGCAGAAGCCCAGGTGGGCGAACCTTTCATTCATGACCCTTCTACCATTGCCCTGTGTGATGGAAAGTATTATACCTTTGGAACGGGTGAAGGCGGAATCTGGTCGGAGGATGGCTGGACCTGGCAGGGTGGTGCTGTTCGTCCCGGAAGAGGAGCGGCTCCTGATGTGTTGAAGATTGGCGACCGTTATCTTGTAGCCTACAGTGCTACGGGTGGTGGATTGGGAGGCAGTCATCGCGGTGATGTCCTGACGATGTGGAACAAAACGCTCGATCCGAAATCGCCTGATTTCAAATATACCGAGCCGGTGGTGGTAGCTTCTTCATTGGATGATGAAGACTGTGATGCCATTGATGCGGGCTTGTTGCTCGACCCTACTACCGGCAGACTCTGGCTCAGTTACGGAACCTATTTCGGATTTATCCGTCTGGTAGAACTTGATCCGAAGACGGGTAAGCGGATGGAAGGCAACGAACCCGTCAATATCGCCATCGACTGCGAAGCTACTGATTTGATTTACCGCAACGGCTGGTATTATCTTCTCGGCACTCATGGCACCTGTTGCGATGGTCCTAATTCTACCTACAATATCGTGGTGGGACGTTCGCGAAAGATAACCGGTCCATACGTAGATAATGTGGGCAGAGAGATGTTGCAGGGCGGTGGAAAGATGGTGATTGCAGCCAATAATCTGAAGACGGGTCCCGGTCACTTCGGACGCTATATTGAGGAAGAAGGTGTAGAAAAGATGTCGTTCCACTATGAGTCTGATTTCAGACAGGGTGGACGAAGCGTGTTGGCTATCCGTCCTTTGTTGTGGAAGAACGACTGGCCTGTGGCTGGTGATGAATTTCATGCCGGAACCTACGAGATAGAATCGGAACGAAGAGGCTATGCCCTGGAGATTGCCGTAGATTTCGTGAGAATGCAGCGGGATATCGAACCTTTCTGGATCAAGCCAACCAAGCCTCTGAAGAATATTGAACCTCAGACCTTGAAGGAGGTAGAGGCAGAATGGCCTAAGGGCGAGGTGAAGGTAAGAATGAACGATTATATGTTCCGTCCTCATCAGAAGTGGAGTATCATGCCTGCCGGAAAGGGTGGTTATCTGGGTGGTCCTTATTATAAAATCTGCATAGAAGGCACTACTCGCTATCTTACCGCAACCGCTCAGCATGATGTCATCGCCAAACCTGAATTTACGGGTGAAGATGCCCAGCTTTGGCGCATCGAACAGCTCACCGATGGCACCTATCGCATCATGCCTAAGGCTGTGCCAGGCACAGAAGAGAAACTGGCATTGGTTTCACTCGGCGACTGTACCCCAGGCTTGGCTCCCTTCGATTTCAACAGCGATAATTCTAAATGGAATTTCAGGCAACAATAAATTCATGATGA
>CAVBFV010000401.1:0-2243 GCA_963594575.1 Lachnospiraceae bacterium
CCCCACCTGTCCCTCCCCTGCGGGAGGGTCCTTAACCCACTCCCAAGCCCTCGCCTTTCCAAAAGGGCAAGGGATGTAACCGCACCTTCTCGGTGCTCGGAACCGCTACGCTCTAAGGATGGCGGGGCATCAAAGCCCTCGCCAGGTTGTGCGGGATGGGACCGCCTGGATACTACAGGGGATATAGCTTCTGATGCTTCTGTCATTTCTACTTTCACTACAGATTCTTCTGCCTCTACTGCATTGGATGTGGTGCAGAGAGAACTGAAGTATTTGGGATTGTGGAAGTTCGCAGGGGCGGTGATGTATGTTCTGAAGGAGGTGCTTGGATTGTCTGAGGATAAGATGATAGTGCCAATGGATGAGAAGCGTGGGAGGTTGCTGTTGGCAGAGATTCTGAATGGTGGTAACTTCGGTAGGCACTTTACGAAGTATGCTGGGTTTACGCATCAGAGTATGGGGAAGAAGTATTTCTTGAAGATATGGAGGAATATGCACTTCGTTCGATATTATCCTGCTGAAGCGCTTTGTGAACCTTTGTTCCGTACTTGGCACTTCTTCTGGAGGCTAAAATATAAAAAATAAATTAATCAAATAATTAATTGAAATAATTCTGTTTATATTTATCGAGATGCAGATAGGTAATCAGCTAGATGAGGATGACAGTCTGCACTTCGATTATCAATGATAATCATAATGAAGAAAAAAGTTTTTGCAAGCGGTTGCTATGACCTGCTACATTCTGGTCATGTGGAGTTTTTCCAGCAGGCATCACAGTATAGTGACCTTATGTAAGCATGTATCATCCGGGATGGGCAATTACCATCTCGCTGGAACCGACCTTTGAGGTGCGCGACCGCTGCGGTCTGTCTACCTCTACCCGTAAGATGATTCAGAAGATATGGCCAGTGAAGTTGCCGAAGATGGATCCGGAGATGCTCGCCAGACTGGTATTCTGCTTTGAGAACAATCCGGAGCGTCATGACGGTATCATCTCTGGTGCCAAGGATTCTATCGGTATCTGTGTTCCCGGTCTGGTGCGTCATTATTATGACAACAACTTCTGGCCGGAGAAGATAGAGAGTACGCAAGATGAGATGACTCTCCGTTTCCTGGAAGATCATCTGGTGATGATTCCGATGGAACCGAGAAGACCGGGATGCAGTGTGGTGGAAGGTAAGGATATCACGCCTGAGAAGGTGAAGGCGCTGGCTGATGCGGCTGATGTCTGCTGGAAGGCGATTCTGGTGCACGACCTCGATGCCTTTGCTGCTGCATACAGGGCATCTTTCGAGGCCCAGATTGCAATGTTCCCGGGTATGGTGAATCCGTCTATCAATGGTGTGATAGAACCGGAAGCAAGTGTGCAGCCGATGATTGACCGCTACAGCCGCATGGAGGAGGTTCTGGCATGGAAGATGCCGGGAGCCGGTGGCGGCGGTTATCTGGCACTGGTAGTAAAGGACAGTCTTAAATTTGCAGAGAATCATGACGAAGCCATCCATCTTCAGATACGAAGGGCATAACTATCTGGTGCCCTTCCTCATCATCAGCAGCCTCTTCTTCATGTGGGGCTTTGCCCATGGCATCCTGGAGGTGCTGAATCCGCATTTCCAGGAGTCGTTCCATATCAGCAAGGCGATGTCGGCCTTGACGCAGGCTGCTGTCTATGGTGCCTACTTCCTGATGGCACTGCCTGCCGGATGGATTATCCGGAAGTGGGGCTACAGGAGGGGAGTGATAACAGGACTGGTTCTCTTCGGTATCGGTGCCCTGATGTTCATACCGGGAAGCAGGATCAACAGTTTCTACTTCTTCGTTCTGTCGCTGTTTGTGATAGGATGCGGTCTGACCTGTCTGGAAACGAGTGCGAATCCTTATACTACGGTACTGGGACATCCTGACAAGGCGGAGAGCAGAATCAACCTGTCGCAGTCGCTCAATGGTATCGGATGGATTGTAGGACCGCTGGTTGGCGGACAGCTTCTGTTCTCGGGTGTCAACATCGCCATTCCTTATGCTCTGGTGGGTATCTTTGTGCTTTCTGTGGCGCTGGTCCTGTCAAGAATCAAGTTGCCGGACCCAAGGAGAGCGCATGAGGCGGATACGAACGAGAAGGTGGAGGAGAAGCCGATGCGAGTGATGGCATTCGGTTTTGGTATGCTGACCTTGTTTCTTTATGTGGCTGCCCAGACGGGTGTGAACAGTTTCTTCATCAACTATGCTGAGGAGAGTATTCATAT
>CAVBFV010000402.1:0-2234 GCA_963594575.1 Lachnospiraceae bacterium
GCGCATCGTAAACGATGACGCCAGGAATACCGTGGAGAACTTCCGTGAATATGTACCTTATCTCACGAATGGTTATGATGGGTATAAGGATATGCCAACCTGGATGCATGTTCACCCTGCAGCAGAATTTCAGAAATCGGAGAATGGACTCCTGAAGATGAAGAAAAACAACGGCGTTCTGCTGCTTACGTTTGTTGATATTAATGAGGATGGAGGTGCAGATGCCATCAAGCAGAAAGTAGCCAGTCTGCCTTCCACCCTTGCAGCCTTTGTGGGAGCCGATGGCATCAGTCTGCATGTTCTGGCGAAATATGCGCTGGCAAAGGGGGCGTTACCTGATGAGGAGGTTGCTGCCGACAGGATTTACAAGCAGGCCTTCCTGACCTTTGCTCCGCTTTATCAGGCGCTTGTAAAGGCAAAGATGCAGATGCCCGAGCCTTCTATCTACTCCGATTTCCTGATGACAAGAGATTCTTTTCCTTATTATCGTGAAGATGCGTTGCCCCTGACGTTGAATGAGGTCTTTCATGACGCAGACAAACCTTTGGAGAGTGTTGATGAGAGGGAGGTTGATAAGTCTTCCGGAGATGTGGATAAAGAAGGTAAAGAGTTGAGCGACAATATCATGAGTATGATAGGATTTCTGTGTAAGAAATATGATTTCCGATATAATTCGGTAATGAAATGCACAGAATACCGGCCGAAGGAAAAAGATTATTGGGGCTATCAGCCTGTGGATGCCCGTGTGCAGAAGCGCATGACGCTGGAGGTTCAGCTCGCCAACATCCGTGTGAGTATCAAGGATGTGCGCAATTATCTGGAGTCGGATCTTCTTTCTACTTATAATCCTGTAGAAAATTTCCTGTTTAATTGTGAGGGAAAGTGGGACGGCAAGAATCATATCCGTGCCTTGGCGCGCACGGTGCCTACTGATAATCCTTATTGGGAGGATTGGTTCTATACCTGGTTCCTGGCGATGGTTGACCAATGGCGCACTTACAGTCATCGCAAATACGGCAACTCTGTGGCACCACTTCTCATTTCCAAGCAGGGTTACAACAAGAGTACTTTCTGCCGGTCTCTGGTTCCGCCGGAGTTGCAATGGGGGTA
Source organism: Lachnospiraceae bacterium (assembly GCA_963594575.1). Taxonomy (GTDB): domain Bacteria; phylum Bacteroidota; class Bacteroidia; order Bacteroidales; family Bacteroidaceae; genus Prevotella. The sequence continues at coordinate 1,111 of CAVBFV010000402.1, forward strand.
TAATGATAATCTCGTATTGTCAGAGAAACGGCAGGTGCTTCAGGCGATGTGCCAGTCGCTGGTTATCAATCTGGATGAGTTTAATCAGATTTCTCCTCAGGTGCAGCAGGGATTTCTGAAGAACATCATCCAGTTGCCGAGTGTCAAGATAAAGCCTCCGTATGGCAGTCATGTACAGGAATTTCCGAGAATGGCGTCTTTTATCGCCACGAGCAATATGGAGGATATTCTTTCCGATCCTTCCGGTAATCGCCGTTTTCTGGGTGTGGAGCTCACGGGACCTATCGATGTGAGCCAGCGTCCGAATTATGAACAGCTCTATGCGCAGGCGCTCTCTGCATTACGGGCAGGCGAGAAGACTTATTTTGATGCGGAACAAACCCGACAGATCATGGCGAACAACAGGAAGTTTGAGGTACTTTCTCCGGTAGACCAGTATTTCGATCTCTATTTCGATCTGACCGATGATGCCAAACAAGGCGAATATCTTACGGCAGCCGAGATTTTCCAGGAGCTGAAGAGTCATATCGGTTCATCGTTGAAGTTGAACAGTCTCATAGCTTTCGGCCGCAAGCTTTCTCAGATGCCAACTATCCATCGCAAGCGTTTCAACGACGGAATGCGATACCTAGTAGTGAGAAAATCGTGATGGATAACCCCAAATCGTGATGGATAGCGTGATGGATATTCCCTTTTTTGGAGTATCTATCACGCTATTTAAGTATTTGTATATTAGCGTGTTAAGGTGTGTAATGAGCGTAAATCGTGATGGGTGATAGATAATTATCTAAAATTTATTCGTATGAAGGCTGCGCTGGGTTACGGATATGGCTGCATCAGGTTACGGATATGGCTGCATCAGGTTACGAATATGACTGCGCTGGGTTACGAATATGACTGCGCTGGGTTACGGATATGACTGCGTAGGCTAACGGAGCCGTATCCGTAGGCTCATCGAGACGTCTGCATCAGCTAACTGAGACGACTGAACTCGCTGATTGAGCTACTTGAGTTGTCTGATAGAGCTACTTGAGTAGCCTGACTGAGCCACTTGAGTTAGCAAACTGAGCCACTTGAGTATTCTTCTTCATGTGCTTGCGTGCAACCATAGAAACTTTTTCTGT
>CAVBFV010000403.1:0-2232 GCA_963594575.1 Lachnospiraceae bacterium
CTCGCGGCGGTCGGTAGGACGGCTGATGATGTCGCCATATTCGCCCGGCATACTGCTGATGTAGTTGCGGCCTGTAGCATAAACCTGCTCAAAATAATGGCGCTGCTGCAATGGGTTCATCGCGCGCACATCCTTTTCCTGTCCGTTCTGCTGCATCAGCTGGTCGCCGATGCTGTAAACCATCTGGTAGTAATCATTTGCCTGATAGCGCTCCTCATTGACGAGCGTATCGCCAGCCGGATAGTTGAACACAACAATGTCGTTGAGCTTCACGTTGCCCAAACCCTTTACGCGGCGGTAATCCCAGTGAGGCCACTCCACGTAGCTCTTCACGTTGACCAGCGGCATGGTGTGCTGGGTGAGCGGCATGGTGAGCGGAGTTTCAGGAATGCGAGGACCGTAGCTTACCTTGCTCACGAAGAGATAATCGCCCGTAAGGAGACTCTTTTCGAGAGAGGAAGATGGAATCACATAGTTCTGGAAGAAGAAGAGGTTGATGAAATAAACCGCTACGAGCGCGAATACGAGCGCATCAACCCAGCTCATGATGAAACGGATAGGACCTTCCTCATCCTTCCACCACTGCCAGTGAATCTTCTTGGTGATGTAAACGTCGAAGATGAACGGAACCACAATGAGTCCCAGCCAGCTTTCTACCCAAACCAGAAAGAGAAGATAGAGGGCGAGAACCACTGCGAACTTCGCCCACTGTACCTTCATATTGAGTTTTTGTTTCTCTTTATCTATCATAACTTCTGCTTAGAACTTAAATAAATCTGATGTAGTGAGCAAGCCGGAATGGTTGGCTGTAAACTCGGCTGCGAGAACGGCTCCCAGGGCGAAACCCTTGCGAGAATGGGCGCTGTGCTCGATGGTAATCATATCAGCATCTGAATCATACATCACGGCATGGATTCCTGGAACCTCGCCATCGCGCACGCAGTTGATAACCAAATCCTCATCGGTGATGTTTGCATCGCCCTCATCGTGATGGCCATCCTCAGTCCAGTAGGTTACGCCACGCTTCCAATCCTTCTTACGGTCGATGTTGTCGATGATTTCCTCGGCAAGAGTGATGGCTGTACCTGATGGCGCATCGAGCTTGTGCACATGGTGGGTTTCCTGCATGCATACTGAGTACTGTGGGAAACCATTCATGATTTTAGCCAGATAGCGGTTTACGGCAGAGAAAATGGCTACACCGATGCTGAAGTTAGAGGCCCAGAAGAGGGTCTGCTTACCGTCGGCGCAGAGCTTCTCCACGTCTTCCTTATGGTCTTTCATCCAACCTGTAGAACCTGAAACCACCTTCACGTTGTGAGAGAAAGCCTTCAGATAGTTGCCGTAGGCGGCAGTAGGGTTGGTAAACTCAATGGCAACATCGGCAGAGCAGAACTCCGGGCTGTCGATGTCTTGAGGGTTATTCACGTCAATCTTACAAACGATTTCGTGGCCACGCTGCAGGGCGATCTCCTCGATCATGTGTCCCATCTTTCCGTAGCCGATCAAAGCAATTTTCATCTTTATCTATTTTTTATTTGTTCTTACTTTTTGTTCTAGTCTGACTTTCAGAAGAAGACCTTGGTGTCGCGTTTCGCGATGTCAAGGTATGCTCTCTGAACCAAACGTTTCGGCAAAAATACAATTTTTTCTTCGAAAAACCTTGAAAAATCCTTGTTATTATAATAATAAATAGAAAATTTTGGTTATTTTTGCAGTGATTTAAGGCTTTTAGCCTCATTTAGTAACTAAAAAAGAGAAAATTATGAGCAGATATATATTTGAGACGAAGATGGAAGTAAGAGATTACGAGTGCGATATTGAGGGCATCGTGAACAATGCCAACTATCTGCACTACATGGAACATACCCGCCATCTCTTTCTGAAAGAATGCGGCCTCAGCTTTGCCGAAATGCACAACAAGGGCGTGGATGCTGTGGTGGCGAGAATGAACCTGCAATACAAGGTTCCGCTGCAATGCGATGATGAATTCTTCTCGCGTCTGTGGCTGGAGAAGCAGGGCGTGAGATATGTTTTCCATCAGGACATCTTCCGTGCCAAGGACGAGAAACTCTGCCTCAAGGCAACCGTAGAACTCGTCTGCCTCATCAACGGAAAGCTGGGCAACAGCGAAGATTACGACAAGGCATTCGAGAAATATTTCTCATCCCAAGGTTAACAGGTTAACAGTTAACAGCTGATTTTTCAATACCCCTTCCGCACACGAGCGAA
>CAVBFV010000404.1:0-2226 GCA_963594575.1 Lachnospiraceae bacterium
TAAACTATGGATTTCAGAAAAGGAGAAATTATTGCCATCGACAAGCCTTATCGCATGTCGAGTTTCGGAGCCCTGGCGCATGTACGCTATCTGCTCAGCAAGAAACTCGGTTTTAAGGTAAAGATAGGACATGCCGGTACGCTCGATCCCCTTGCTACTGGCGTGCTGGTGCTCTGTACCGGCAAATGTACCAAGCAGATAGAACAGCTGCAGACCCATACCAAGGAGTATACAGCTACCCTGCAGCTCGGTGCTACTACCGCCAGCTATGATATGGAACACAGCGTGAATCACACCTATCCTACGGAGCATATCACCCGCCAGTTGGTGGAGGAAACGCTCAAGCAGTTTGTGGGCGAGATTCAGCAGGTTCCGCCTACCTACAGCGCCGTAAAGGTGAATGGCGACCGTGCTTATGCCTTGCGCCGTGCAGGCGAAGAGGTACAGCTCAAGCCGAAGACCGTACGCGTAGATGAGATAGAACTCACCGATTATAACGATGAGCAGAAGACCGCCAGCATCCGTGTGGTTTGTGGCAAAGGAACCTATATCCGTTCCCTCGCCCGTGATATCGGCAGAGCTCTGGATAGCGGTGCCTATCTTACCGCCCTCCGTCGTACCAAGGCAGGAAGTTTCGCAGTAGAAAACTGCATCAGTTTTGAACATTTCCAGGAATGGCTTGATGAGCAGTCTCTCGAAGACAGCCTTCAGTCTCCAAGTAATAAATAATATAACATGAAGCTATCACAATTTAACTTTAAGTTGCCAAAAGATCAGGTGGCACTTTATCCACATAAGGCAAAGCACGTGGTAAAAACGGCTAGTGGTGAACGTACATTCGAGATTACTCGCCGCGACGAGTCCCGACTCATGGTTCTCCACAAGAAGAGTGAAACCATCGAGATGTACAAGAAAGATGAAAACGGCAAGGATATGGTTGATGCCGATGGCAATCCAGTATTCCTGCAGTTCAAGGATATCGTGAATTACTTCGAAGAGGGCGATACCTTCATCTTCAACAATACCAAGGTTTTCCCAGCCCGTCTTTACGGTACCAAGGAGAAGACCGATGCCAAGATAGAGGTGTTCCTGCTCCGCGAGCTCAACCCTGAGATGCGCCTTTGGGACGTATTGGTAGAGCCTGCCCGCAAGATTCGTATCGGCAACAAGCTTTTCTTCGATGATGTCAACGAGATGGTTGCCGAGGTTATCGACAATACCACCAGCCGTGGCCGTACCCTCCGTTTCCTCTATGATGAGGATGGCAATCATGATGTCTTCAAGCGTTCGCTCTTCGCTCTGGGCGAGGCTCCGCTTCCTCGCTACGTTATCGATGCACGTGAAGATCATCACGCTACAGAGGATGATATGGACGATTTCCAGTGTGTTTTCGCTGAGGTTGAGGGTGCTGTTACTGCTCCTGCTACCGGTCTTCACTTCTCACGCGAGCTGATGAAGCGTATGGAAATCAACGGTATCAACGAGGCTTATATCACCCTGCATTGCGGTTTGGGAAACTTCCATGACATCGAGGTTGAAGACCTTACCAAGCACAAGATGGATTCTGAGCAGATGATGATCAGCCAGGAGGCATGCGATCTGGTTAACAAGACCAAGCTTGCCGGCCATCGTGTCTGCGCTATCGGTACCAGCGTGATGAAGGCAACTGAAACGGCTGTCGGAACCGATGGTATGATGAAGGCTTTCGATGGATGGACCAACAAGTTCATCTTCCCTCCATACGATTTCGGTCTTGCTGACTGTGCCGTAGCCAATTTCTATCATCCGGAGTCAACCCTGATGATGAGTACTGCAGCCTTTGGCGGTTACGACCTGGTTTACGAGGCATACAAGATGGCTGTGAAGAACGGCTATATGTTTGGCTGCTATGGTGATTCTTTGTTGATGCTTCCAGATTAACGGGGTGAACATGTATAAAGTATATTTAAGTCTCGGTACGAATTTGGGCAACCGTAAGCGCAACATTCGCGAGGTAATAGAAAAGATAGGAGAGCAGATTGGTGTGGTAGAGCGCCAGTCTGCTCTTTACGAAACCAAGCCTTGGGGTTATTCATCGCCCAACGACTATATCAATGCCTGTGTGTTGGTTCTCACCACGTTGGCTCCGCGCCAGGTGCTGGAGGCTACGCAGCGCATAGAGCGTGAAATGGGGCGCACCATGAAGTCGGTGGATGGCGATTATCAGGACCGCATCATCGACATCGA
>CAVBFV010000405.1:0-2210 GCA_963594575.1 Lachnospiraceae bacterium
ATCCAGAACTGTATGGTCATCGCCGGTATCGGTACCTTGGTGCAGCTTTATCCGGTATGGCGTATCGGTTCTCGCCTTCCTATCGTGATGGGTATCTCCTTCACCTTCCTTTCGCTCGCCATCGCCATTGCCGGTACTCATGGTATGGGTACTTTGATAGGCGCTGTCATCATTGGTGGTCTGGTAGAAGGAACACTCGGACTTTTCGCCAAGTATTGGATCAAGCTCATTCCGCCTGTAGTAGCCGCTACCGTGGTAACAGCCATCGGTTTCTCGCTCCTTCCTGTTGGTGCCAACTCTTTTGCGGGTGGTCAGGGTGCTGCTGATTTCGGTAGCATGAACAACTGGGTTGTGGGTTCTGTCACTTTGCTGGCTTGTCTGCTTTGTCAGATTTTCGCCAAGGGTTTCTTGCGTTCACTCTCTGTATTGGTAGGACTGCTGGTAGGTTATGTTCTGGCGCTGTTTATGGGAATGATAGATTTCAGCGGACTTTCTGGTCTCTCTATCGTAGCTTTGCCAAAGCTTCTTCCATTTACACCTGAGTTTAATATCGGTGCTATTCTCTCAGTTGTAGCTGTATATCTGGTTTCTGCCACAGAGACGATTGGTGATACTTCTGCGCTCTGCAACAGTGCGTTGAAGCGTGATCCTAAGACCCAGGAGATGGGAGCGGCAGTCTGCTGCGATGGTTTCGTCAGTTCGGTTTCAGGTCTTTTCGGTTGTACTCCTATCACTTCTTTCAGCCAGAACGTAGGTCTGGCAGCGATGTCGGGAGTAGTGAACCGCTTTACTATTGCCATGGGTGCCTTCATCATGATTATTGGTGGTATCTTCCCAGCTATCGGTTATGTATTGACTACGATTCCTCAGGCAGTATTGGGCGGCTGCACCATCATGATGTTCGGTAGCATCCTCTTTGCCGGTTTCGGCATGATGGCGCGTACAGGCTTCTCTCAGCGCAACATGGTCATCGTGAGTCTTTCGCTCAGCGTAGGTCTCGGATTCACATCTGCAACAGGTATGTTCAACATCTTCCCAGAGATTGTACGCACCGTTTTTGCTGATAACTGTGTGGCAGTAGTCTTCCTGCTCGCCGTTATCCTGAACCTCGTGTTGCCGAAGAATCTGGATAAGGCATAAGAATCAAAGATATTTATAGATAAAAGGGTGCAACTCACAAGTAAGAAAGTGAGTTGCACCTTTTTTGCTATAAACTATTAACTAAATCACTGTCCTCCCAGTCTTTCGAAGAAGGTGATGATTTCTTCGAAGGTCTTGAATTCATCGCTGCCGTATTCTATCGCCGTACCCATGAAACCATCGCATGGGCGAGGGTCGATGAAGTAATCGCCGTAGAGCAGGTTCTTCTGGTTGCAGAAGATGATGTGGTTGTAGGCTGGGGTAGAGAGATATTCCTCCACCCAGGTCTGTACCTTCGCCATGTATTCATGGTCGTTGGTTGGCGCTGGGGCTACGATGTATACATTATAATGCTCTATCAGCATCTCGTAAGCCTTGTGCATCGAGCTGATTGCCTTCATGTAACTGTCGTGCAGGGCATCGAAGTCGATGTATACGATAGGGCGCTCCTTGCCGTTCTGCTTGTCGTCTATCCATCGGATTACCGGACAGAGATAGTGGAATGCTACCTTGTCGATAAGTCGGTGCTCGCCATGGAATGGGATGGCGAGCGGATAGTGCTCATGGAAGAGGTCGAAGGTATGGACCAGCGGATCAGCATCGCCGAAGAGACCGTAAACACGTTGCTGCTCCTCGGGAGTAATGTCCTGGAAGCAACGCTCGGTAAAGTCACGGTATTCCTTGATGAGGCCTTTGGTAACCATCAGTTCGTTCACTCCGTCCTTTCTCGGGTTCTGGAATTCCTGCTTGCCGGTCATGCTGCTCATCGTATTGCCCATCTCGAAGGCAGGGTTTACGAGGATGCGGTCGAATCCTTTCAGCAGTTCGGTATACATGCCTCCCATCGAGGTACCGATGATGAGGTCGGGCTTCTCAGTCTCCGTCATCTTCTGCAGCATCTCTATGGCCTCTTCCGGATGTACCGGGATGTCTTCAGCCACGAGGGTGGCATTCGGCATCAGTTCCTGCAACATCTTTACGGTGCCGCTCTGTGCAGAAGAGAGGAAACCGTGAACATACATGATTTTCTTGCCCGCCATGAGGTCGGGGAATTGTTTGATATATGGATT
>CAVBFV010000406.1:0-2207 GCA_963594575.1 Lachnospiraceae bacterium
TGTTTGTGCTCTGCCGACAACAGCTGTTGCCAAGAGCAAAAATAATGTTATCTTCTTTTTCATAAAAGTCTAAAAATGTTTAGTAATTATTACACCTTAAAAAGGTGAATCATATATAAAAGATACGAATATCATTCGTGGCAAAGATACGCTTTTTTTCTTGAATTACCAAAGAAAAATGATGTTTTTATAATAAAATCAAGAGAATTATTTTGTATTGTCTTCGAATTATATTATCTTTGCAAGCAAACTTTAAAAGAAAGGAATAATATGGATGCAACCTATATAGACCTGACTGTTCGCCTGTCTCTGGCTCTCATTTTGGGAGGAGCGATAGGTATCGAAAGAGAATACCGTGCCAAGGAGGCAGGTTTCCGCACTCACTTCCTTGTAGCCCTGGGTAGTGCTCTTTTCTGTGTAGTTTCCCAGTATGGATTCGGCTTTGATCTGAAGGATTCCTCGCGTGTGGCTGCTCAGGTGGTTTCGGGCATCGGATTCCTGGGTGCCGGTACCATCATCTTCCAGAAGAATGTGGTCCGAGGCTTGACTACGGCTGCTGGCTTATGGGTGACGGCAGCTATCGGATTGGCTTGCGGAACGGGCATGTATGTGGCTGCAGCTATTACTACGGTAATGGTGTTGCTGGGACTGGAGGTGTTGAATTATCTGATACCGCAGTTGGGAACCACTACCATCGAACTGAATTTCTCTGCCCCGTCAAGGGACAGCGTGAAGGAATTCATCAGTAAAATCAAGCAGAAAGGCATGGAAGTTCATTCTTACGAACTGAAAGAACGAAGATTTTTTAAGGAAGAATTTGTGGAAGCGAGCATCGAAATAAAAGCCAAACGGGGTTTCCATACGCTGGAGATTCTGGATTATATGAATGATTTCTCGGACGTCACGATTTCGACGATTAAATAGAAAAAGATAAAAAGGAGTTAAGACCATCATCTTAACTCCTTTTTATCTTTATATGCTTAGAAAATCCTAGCCAGATAGTCGTAGTGTTCGCCTTCAGCCACCAGTTCGCCGTGAAAGCCGCAGGTTTCGGCGATGGATTTCAGTAATGGGAAATCTACGTAGAGCCAGTCGAAACAGTCACCCTTTACATCCTTGTAAATCATCTGGTAATCCACTTCTCCATAGTAGGCACCATTCAGATTGATGTCGAAACTTCCGTCTTCATTCTCATAAATATACTTGAGGTCGGAGGAGTCGATAAGAATCTGTCCGTCCTTGTTGAGCAAAGCCTTGAGACGATTGAAGAGGGTAGGGAGGTTTTCTATCTTCCCTGCGATACCCGTGCCGTTCATCAGGAGGAGGATGGTATCGAACCCTGTTTCCAGATGTTCATCGAAAAGATTGATGCATTCCGCATCCTTTACTCCTCTCAGTTTCATTGCTTCGCAACTCAGAGGTGAAATATCGATGGCTTTCACCTCCAAGCCCTTCTCCTGTAAGGCGAGCGTATGGCAGCCGCTGCCGGCTCCGATATCCAGTACCTTTCCTTTGGCAAGCTTTAGTGCCTTCTGTTCTAGCATCGGCATCTCCTCAACTTTTCTGAAGAGATGTTTCACCGGCATCTCGTCTTCCTCGAACATAGAAGAGAGCACACGTAATCTTCCTGCTTTTCCCGATTTCTGATAATCAAGGATAGCGGTGCCCATTGGGTCTTTGTCTTTTGATAATATCTTTGTATTCATTTATTTTGCAATTTTTGAGTGCAAAATTAATGCTTTTTCATTGAATATGCAAGTTTTGAGAAGATATTCTGCTGCTTCTTAATATTTCTCCTACCTTTTGCTTTTCGCTGTCGAAGCTGAATTGCTGATAGATGATAGTGGCATTCTGCAAATCTACGATATGAGGAGCCATCAGACTGAGGGCTTTCAGCTTGCGGTCACCAAAAGTGAATATATTCATCATGCTGACGGCTTGGGCGCAGGAATAGTAACAGCCGAGGCTGGCTACTTCTATCAGGTCGAACTTGTTGTCATCAAAACTGGCGTTCTTCACCTTATTATATAGTTTGGTGAAGGAAGCGTCGTCTAGACAATAGCCGTAATCCATTCCATCTGGATCACATCTTCCATCGTAGATGGGTGGAGTAGGATGTTGTGGCTGCTGTACATTCGACGTCTGGCTGTTGGGTTCTATGATTCTTGTATCGTACTGCACAACCTTTCCGTTTCTGTCGAAGAAGA
>CAVBFV010000407.1:0-2155 GCA_963594575.1 Lachnospiraceae bacterium
ATTCTTCTACAATCGTGTAGATGTCGCGGAGGTTTCTGCCTTCTTGGTCATAATCCAATCCATATCCTACGATGAAATCGTTAGGGATTTCCATAACAGCATAGTTGATATCAAGATCAACCTTCAAGTTGCCTGGTTTCACGAGGAGGGAACAAACCTCAACGCTGGCTGGGTTCATCTTCTTCAGGTCTTCAATCATGTGTGCCATGGTGAAACCGGAATCTACGATGTCCTCTACGATAACCACGTGGCGGCCTGCCAAATCCTGGTTCAAACCCATCAGGGTCTTCATGCTGCCCGTAGAGGAGGTACCCTCGTAAGAAGCATACTTCACGAATGAAATCTCGCTTGGCACGGTAATCATTCGCATCAAGTCGGCTGCAAAGATAAATGCGCCGTTCAATACTGCCAGGAAGACAGGTTTCTTGCCTGCATAATCCTTGTTCAGACGGTCTGCTACGACCTGTACTTTCTTCAGAATCTCAGCTTCAGGAATCGATGTCTTGAAGCTCTTATCCTTGATCTTTACTATGCTCATAGTCTGTTCTATAATAATATTTTCTGCAAAATTACGAAAAAAACATGAAACTTCGTGCTTTCATCAACTATTTTTTGTACTTTTGCATGAAAATAACCGTTTATCTGCATGAGTTGACAAATTATCACGACAGTTCGCGCAGATAATACTAAGATTATCAGACAATATGAAGATTTTCACAAGCACTCAGATTCATGAGTTGGATAAATATACCATAGAGCACGAACCTATCAGTTCGCTCAACCTGATGGAACGTGCAGCCAAAGCGCTGACACGTGCCATAGAAGAGGAATGGTCTAACCGCACTCCAGTGGTCGTTTTCGCCGGTCCGGGTAATAACGGCGGCGATGCGCTTGCGGTAGCGAGAATGCTCAGCGAGGATGGATATGATGTAAGTGCATACTTATTTAATGTGCAGAACAAGCTGTCGGCAGACTGTCTTGCCAACAAGAAGCGTCTGCTGGATGCAAAGAGAGTGAAATTTACAGAGATAACCACCAACCTGGATCCTCCCAAGCTCAATGCTGAAACGCTGGTGGTGGATGGTCTCTTCGGAAGCGGCCTCAACAAGCCATTGGCTGGCGGATTTGCTGCAATGGTGAAATATATCAACCAGAGTCCTGCCAAAGTAGTAAGTATCGACATCCCGTCGGGTCTGATGACCGAGGACAATTCCTATAATATCCATGCCAACATCATCCGTGCCACTCTGACCCTTACCCTGCAGCAGAAGAAACTGTCGATGCTGATGGCGGATAACCAGCAGTACCTGGGCAGACTGCGCGTTCTCGACATCCGACTTTCCCAGGAATTCATCCAGAATACGGAGTGCCGGTGCCGCATACTCGAAGAGAACGACATCCGTCCGCTCCTGAAATCGCGCAGCGACTTTGCTCATAAAGGCAGCATGGGTAATGCGCTGCTCATAGCGGGAAGTTACGGCATGAGCGGCGCTTCGGTATTAGCCACCAAGGCTTGTCTGAGAACAGGTGCGGGCAAGGTTACAGCCCATACCCCAAAGCGGAATTATGAAATCATGCAGATTTCGGTACCTGAAGCGGTACTGCAGATGGATGCTGAAGAAACCATATTCAGCGAACCGGTAGATACAGAGATGTTCGATGCGCTGGGCGTAGGTCCAGGATTGGGACAGAACGAGACAACAGCCATCGCCCTCATCGCCCAACTGCGCCGTGCTACCTGTCCGCTCGTCATTGATGCCGATGCGCTCAATATTCTTTCCAGCCACAGGGCGTGGATGCAGCAGTTGCCAAAGAATATCATCATGACACCTCATCCGAAGGAGTTTGACCGGCTTGCCGGCAATGCGAGCAGCAGCTGTACCGAAAGACTGATGAAGGCAAGCGAACTGGCTGAACGCCTCCAGGCATACATTATATTAAAGGGACATTATTCTGCACTCTGCCACCCCGACGGAAAGATTGATTTCTGCAGTACGGGCAACAGCGGTATGGCTACAGCAGGCAGCGGTGATGTGCTGACAGGTATCATCACCGGTCTTCTGGCAAGAGGATACAAACAGGAAGATGCCTGTCGCCTGAGTATGCATCTTCATGGTCTGGCTGGCGATCTTGCTGCTAAAGATCTGGGCAAAGA
>CAVBFV010000408.1:0-2150 GCA_963594575.1 Lachnospiraceae bacterium
GCAGGGTGGCGAAAACCTCAAGGGCATCGGTATCCTCTGCAAGTATGTAGAGGGACTGATAGAGAAATAAAAATATTTTTGCTCAAGCATTGCATTTCTTTAATGCAACAAAGTTTAATTAGGAAACAGGGCGGCCTTCTTCGTGAAAAGAGGTCCGCCCGCTTTGTTTTTATCCCAGTCTGGCTATTCAAGTAGTTCAGTTAGCGAATTCAGCCGTCTCAGTTAGCAGATTCAGCCGTCTCAATAAGCCTACGGATACGTCTGCGCTAGCCGACGCAGTAATATCCGTGCCCCGACGCAGTAATATCTGTACCCCGACGCAGTAATATCTGTATCCCGACGCAGTAATATCTGTATCCCGACGCAGTAATATCTGTATCCCGACGCAGTAATATCTGTACCCCGACGCAGTAATATCCGTAACCCGATGCAGTAATATCCGTGAGTCAGCGCAGCACAACGTGTGGTCCGTTTTCGCCAGGTCCCATAACCATATTCTGCAAAGATCTTCTTGCTTTTTGCAAGAAGATAAGCTGAAAAACGTGATAGATGAAGACTATTAGTGATAGATAGCGTGATGGATATTGTAAACATTTTATCCATCCATCACGCTTTCCTAAATAGATAATTCTCTTATTATCAGGTGATTAACGTTTTGAGAAGAGGAAAAGTGAGGGATGTGAGGGATAAAACTTTAAAGATTATTCCTCTTCCTCCTTCTCAAAAGCCTCTACGAAAGGCTGGTGGAAACCCTGGAAGATGCGGAGATACTCGGCTCGCACCTCATCACTCTCCTCAAAAAGATTCAACTCGCCACGCTTGTGAGCCTTCAGCATACTGCTGTAACGGCGAATCTTACGCTTGTAGTTCCTTGCCATCAACGCATCTGCCTGAACAGGATTCTGACTGACATACGAAAAGGCACAAAGCTGCTTCATGAACATGTCGAACACCGGATTGTCATGACTCCAGTCGTCCTCACTCAGCCAGAACCACTGGAAATGATACTTCTGCTCCAGTGCCATCAGATGCTGCCCCAGCTCGTCAATCTCCATGCCCTTCTGCATCTGCTCCTCAGCAAACGCTACCAGAGATGCCGCATCTACATTCAACTCAACCTCGTGAGACAGCGTGGTGCCCTCAATCTGAATGCGCCAACGGTGATTCCTGTTCTTGATGAGCGCAGAATTCGTGTTCATCAGTAACTCAGAAAGCTTGCCCTCGGTAGGAATCTGATCTACTACCGAAAGACGGTCGCGCTGGTTGCGAACCACCAGCTGATGGTCCTCATGGCGCAATACACACATGTAAACCAGCCTGTTGCTGTCGAGCTGAAGGGTGAAACGGTCGTTGTTGTCATCGCCCACAAATTCGTAGGAGTAGTCATCTACCTTATCCTGCGGAATGCTCAGCTCGCCATGCACCTTGTTGCCCTCGGCATCGTAGAGCGAGAAACCGATGTAAGGAATCTGAAGACGGAGAACCACCGGATTGCCGCCGTCCTCAGGAATCAGGGTAACAGCCAGTCCGTCATCGCCGAAATCATCCTTGCGGCATACGAATCCGTCGCTGGTTTTCTCGGCCTTCTCCACCTTCACCTCGCCGTGGCGCCACCAGAAATCGAAGGTGATGGTCTGGTCGTCCTCAGCGGCTACACGGATGAAATCCTCGATGTCCTGACCCAGGTAAATCACCTTGGCAGGCTCAATCTCCTCATCGTCATCGCCCAGCGCGCGCACCCACATCTCGCCCGGAACAGGATCATCTTCCCATTCGGCATCAGCAGGGGCTGCAGTAGATTTGAAAACGAGGAAAACCATTCTTTCTTCTTCCCTCGTGCCATCTTCGCGGCACGTGAAGCACTTCGCCTCCTTAGGGATGAAGAATGGGGTTAACAGGTACGGGTTTTTGCATAATGCGGTATACTCTACCTCGGTCCATGCCGGGAGAGCGTGTGTATTTGTCTTGTCTGTCATATTCTCTTGTTGCATATAATTCTTGAGTTGGTCCTATTTCTTTTCATCATCCGGCGTGTGTGGCAGGACGAGGGGGATGTTGATCCCAAAAAACGGTTGCAAAGGTAATGCAAAATCGAGACACTACAAAATATATCACCTATTTTTTTAATTATTTTACGATTCAATATTTGG
>CAVBFV010000409.1:0-2144 GCA_963594575.1 Lachnospiraceae bacterium
CTTATGTCAAACCTTTGATACAGCAAGATAAGATGACTTACATCTTTTTTGATGAGATACAGCATGTCACGGATTTTCCGGATATCATCAATAGTCTTAATTTGAAGCCAACAGTTGATTTATATGTGACGGGTTCGAATGCCTACATGCTTTCTAGCGAGATAGCTACACTCTTGTCTGGCAGGTATGTAGAGATTGCGATGCTTCCGTTGTCTTTCAAGGAGTATGCGGAAGGTATCGGTGGTACGGATCATCTTCCACAGACATATATAGAATATGTGAGCAAGAGCAGTTTCCCATATACATTGGAGTTGGATACGGAGAATGAGATTAGCGATTACTTGAATGCTGTTTACAATACGATTGTGGTAAAGGACATCATGAGTCGGAATAAACTTTCCGATGTGATGATGTTGGAGAGCGTGATACGTTTCACGGCAGATAATATCGGCAATATTCTCTCGACGAAACGTATTGCAGACTTGATGTCGGCTGATGGGCGAAAGATTGACCAAAAGACAGTGGAGAAATACCTGTCAACCCTTTGCGAGTCTTTCTTCTTGTATGAAGTGAAGCGATATAACATCAAGGGTAAGCAACTACTCAAAACTTTGGGAAAATACTATCTGGTGGATATTGGTTTGCGACGTATGTTGCTTGGCTCTCGCTCCTTTGATGCAGGGCGCATTTTGGAAAATATTGTTTTTCTGGAACTCTTGCGTCGGCAGAAGAAAGTGTATATAGGCAAGATGGATAACTTGGAGGTTGATTTTGTTGCTATCGACGAGAATGACATCACCTATTATCAAGTAGCTGCAACGGTAAGGGATGAGAAGACCTTGAAGCGTGAACTCGCTTCGCTTCAGCAAATCAAGGACCAATATCCCAAGTATATCTTGACGCTCGATGAAGACCCGACGGCAGATTATGATGGTATTAAGCGAATCAATGCGTTGAAATGGCTGATGGGAGAAGTATAGTCTTGTTGCCTCCAAGGAGGTGTGAGAGAAAGAATCGTTCATGCACTGCAAAAGATGTTGCATGAACGATTTTTTGTATCGGATGAAACGAAATTTATATGATAATTCCTGCTTTATCCTTACCTTTGCAGCAGAATTTAAACAATAACGCTAACAATTTAAAAAAGAAATGATCATGAAATCCAATTCAATGATTACCAAGGCTGCCTGCCTCATGTTGATGGCATCAGCTACAACTTCTGCCTTTGCACAGAAGATGAACATCGAACACAAGGGTGATACAACTATCATCAAGGTGGAGAATCCTACCAAGTATCTTCTTCTCCCTATCCAGGAAGAGAAGGATGAGGCTCAGGTTTTGCTCGATACAGGTTCTAAGGATGATACCTGGATGGACGTTCGCCTGGCTCAGAATGGTTCTGATTACTTCGTGCCATTTGCCTTGGGCAAGGGTAAGACCGCTATCGTCAAGATTCTCGGTTTGAAGAAGGATGCTCTGGCACTCAGCTTGCTCAAACTCAGCGATACATTCGATACCACCAATACCGATTACTATCGCCCATCTTATCACTTCACTCCGCTCTATGGTTGGATGAACGACCCTAACGGTATGGTATATAAGGATGGTGAGTATCATCTCTACTTCCAGTATAACCCATACGGAAGCAAGTGGGGCAACATGCACTGGGGCCATGCCGTAAGCAAGGACCTGGTTCATTGGGAACATCTCGATCCAGCCATCGCCCGCGACCCAGTAGGTCATATCTTCTCCGGTAGTTCTGTTGTAGATAAGAAGAATACTGCCGGTTTTGGCAAGGATGCCATCATCGCCATCTATACCAACAACAGCGTGAACCACGATGAGGTGCAGTGCATCGCTTATAGCAATGACAATGGTCGTACCTTTACCAAGTACGAGGGCAACCCAGTGTTGACTCCATTCGATGGCTTGAAGGATTTCCGTGACCCTAAGGTGTTCTGGTATGAGAAGGGAAAATGCTGGTATATGATTGTTTCTGCTGATAAGGAGACCCGCTTCTACAAGTCAAAGAATCTCAAGAAATGGACTTACGTGAGTGCCTTTGGTAAGGGCTTGGGTCAGCAGCCATGTCAGTATGAGTGCCCAGACTTCTTCCAGTTGCCTGTAAATGGTGATAAGAAGAA
>CAVBFV010000410.1:0-2125 GCA_963594575.1 Lachnospiraceae bacterium
AGAGTGGCTACTTCCCAGAGGCTGTAGTCAACTTCCTGGCGCTCCTCGGCTGGAATCCTGGTACAGAACAGGAAATCTTCTCTCTTGATGAACTGGTGAAGGCTTTTGATATTTCACGTTGCTCTAAGGCTGGTGCCAAGTTTGACTTCAAGAAGGGAATCTGGTTCAACCACGAATACATTCTGATGAAGAGCGATGATGAAATAGCTAACCTCTTTGCCCCTATTGTTGCCAACAATGGTGTAGAGGAAACTCTGGACCGCGTAAAGCAGGTGGTACACATGATGAAGGATCGTGTGAACTTTGTCTATGAACTGTGGCCATTGTGTTCTTTCTTCTTCATTGCTCCTACAGAGTATGATGCTAAGACAACCAAGAAGCGCTGGAAGGAATATTCTGCACAGCAGATGACAGAACTTGCTGATGTGCTTGAAGGTATTGAGGATTTCTCTATCGAAGGTCAGGAACCTGTCGTGATGAAATGGGTAGAGGATAAGGGCTATAAGCTGGGTGATGTGATGAACGCATTCCGTCTGACTCTCGTAGGTGAGGGTAAGGGCCCGGGTATGTTCGATATCTCTGCCTTCCTTGGCAAGGAGGAAACTCTGCGCCGTCTTCGCAAGGCAATCGAAGTTTTGGGTTAATTCACAATAATTTCTCTCTGAATGGCTTTCTGCAGCATATTGCTGAAGGCTATTCAGAGAGTTCACGTATTTATAGATAGTAACCAATATAAAGAAATATCATGATCTATAATATCGTAATATATTTTGTCCTTTGGGGCATAGCCATTGCAAGTCTGTTTAATGAAAAGGTACGCAAGATGTGGCGTGGTGAGCGTGAGGCTTTCAAAATATTGAAGCAGAAGGTGGATCCTAACGCTAAGTACATTTGGTTTCATGCTGCATCGCTCGGTGAGTTTGAACAGGGACGACCTTTGATGGAACGTATCCGTAAGGACTATCCTCAGTATAAGATTCTGCTTACCTTCTATTCTCCTTCAGGTTATGAGGTGCGCAAGAACTATGAGGGAGCTGACATCATCTGTTATATGCCGGTGGATACTAGGTTGAACGCCATCCGTTTCCTTAGATTGGTACGTCCTGTGATGGCTTTCTTCATCAAGTATGAGTTCTGGTCTAATTTCCTTCATATCCTGAAGCATCGCAACATTCCTACTTATAGCGTGAGCAGTATCTTCCGCGAGGATCAGGTGTTCTTCAAATGGTATGGCAGAAGCTATGCTGGCGTGCTGAAGTGCTTTACCCGTTTCTTCGTACAGAACGAAGAGAGCAAGCGATTGCTCGAAGGTATCGGCATCACGGCTGTGGATGTGGTAGGAGATACCCGTTTCGACCGTGTTCTCCAGATAAAGGAGGCTGCCAAGCAATTGCCGATTTGCGAGGCTTTCAGAACAGGAGTAGCTTCATCTCAGTCTGCAGATGTACCTCATCATGATTTCAAGGTATTTGTTGCCGGTAGCTCTTGGCCACCAGATGAGAATATCTTTATACCTTTCTTTAATGAGCATAAGGATTGGCGCCTGCTGATTGCTCCTCATGTTATCGCTGAAGAGCATCTGAAGTTGATTCTTTCTCTGATAAAGGGCAAGAAGGTAGTGCGCTATACGCAAACAACTCCTGAAGAAGCTGCGGAGGCTGATGTCTTGATCATCGATTGTTTCGGATTGTTGAGCAGTATGTACAACTATGGTGATGTGGCTTATATCGGTGGTGGCTTTGGTGTAGGTATTCATAACACCTTGGAGGCTGCCGTATGGAATATGCCGGTTATCTTTGGTCCGAACAATAAAAAGTTTCAGGAGGCTCAGGGCTTGCTGAAATCGGGTGGAGGTTTTGAAATCAATACCTATGAGGATTTCTCAGGTTTGATGAGTTCTCTGATGAATGATGAGACCTTCCTGAAACAGGCTGGCGATAAGGCTGGCACCTTCGTGGCTCATTTGGCTGGCGCTACTGATAAGGTCTTGGCAAGTGTAAAGTTGTAATAGCTTCATTATATACATATATAAAAAGGTCTCATGAATGTTTTTCTTCATGAGACCTTTTCTTGGTTTGACTAGCATGTATATTGTCTAATGGGTGTAAGTCCCTAACGAGCCCTA
>CAVBFV010000411.1:0-2123 GCA_963594575.1 Lachnospiraceae bacterium
TCCTTATCAACTTTTACGAAAGTCTCCAAGAAGATTTTCTTGTCGAAGAACTTTTCCAAAGCCTTACGACTCTCGGTATTCACCTTTTTCAATGCGATACCCTGGTGCCCGATGATGATACCCTTTTGGGAATCACGTTCAACATAAATCACTGCATTAATGTGGATACGTTTTTCATCTTCCTTAAATCGCTCCACTCTTACCTCTACAGAATAAGGTATCTCCTTATCATAATAGAGCAAAATCTTTTCTCGGATAATCTCTGAAACGAAGAAACGGGCAGGCTTGTCTGTCAGCTGATCCTTATCAAAGAAAGCAGGAGATTCCGGCAAGAGTTCCTTAATGCGCTTCAAGAGCATATCCGTTCCGAATTTTTTCTTCGCTGAGATAGGAAGAATCTCTGCATTAGGCAACAAAGAGTGCCATTTTTCAACAATATCACCCAACTTCTTCGGATCACTCTGATCAATCTTGTTGATGAGCAAGAGTACAGGAATCTGCATTTTCTTAACCTTTTCCAAGAATTCCATGTTCTTTTCAGGGTTTTCTATCACATCAGTCACATAAAGCAGCACATCAGCATCCGCCAATGCACTCTCAGAGAAGGCAAGCATCATCTCCTGCATCTTGTAATTAGGCTTCAAAACACCAGGAGTATCAGAAAATACAATCTGCATATCATCAGTATTCACAATACCCATGATACGATGACGGGTTGTCTGAGCCTTAAAAGTTGCAATACTAATACGTTCACCCACCAATTGATTCATCAAGGTACTTTTTCCCACATTAGGGTTACCTACTATATTTACGAAACCAGCTTTATGCATAAAAAATTGAATTTAGCAAAATTTTACTATCAAGAAGTTAAGCTCTATTGTTTTTAAGCTAAAGAAACGCATCCTTACTTATTTATAGAGAAATAAGAAAGATGCGTTTCCTTATATAGATTATTATTCTATCCTATTTTTATAGATTACTTTCCGTAAGCAGCGCCATCATACGCCCACTTATAGAAAGAAGCGCCATGTACAAATCCTGCACCAAATGCTGTGAAGATGACGTTATCGCCCTTCTTCAATTGGCTTTCAGCATCCCAAAGTGCCAATGGAATTGTTGCTGCACTAGTATTTCCATAATGATCGATGTTTACAACCACCTTATCAAGTGGAATTCCAGCACGCTTGGTTACTGCCTCGATAATACGGAGATTAGCCTCGTGAGGAATTACCCAGTTCACATCATCAGCCTTCAGGTTGTTCATTTCCATGATTTTCATCACGTCGTTGCTCATATCTGTTACTGCGTAACGGAATACAGTACGACCTTCCTGATAAAGATAATGCAGACGATGATCAACTGTAAAATGTGATGGAGGGCAAACAGAACCACCAGCCTTCATGTGAAGGAAAGGCAAACCTTGTCCATCTGTACGAAGGTATGAGTTCTGAACACCAACGTTCTCCTCTTCAGTTGCCTCCACCAAAACCGCACCTGCTCCATCTCCGAAGAGAACACAAGTAGCACGGTCAGTGTAATCTACCAATGAAGACATCTTGTCAGCACCAATCACAATAATCTTCTTGTATCTACCACTCTGAATCATGCTTGCAGCAACATCAAGGGTATACAAGAATCCACAGCAAGCTGCAGAGAAGTCAAATGCGAAAGCATTCTTCAAGCCCAGCTTACCGAGGACGATAGATGCTGTAGAAGGGAACTTGTAGTCAGGTGTCGTGGTTGTTACAATCAGTGCATCGATTGTATCTGGATCAACGCCAGTCTTCTGAATCAACTGCTTGGCAGCTTTACGCGCCAGATAGCTGGTTCCGAGGCCTTCCTCTGTAAGGATGCGGCGCTCTTTGATACCCACACGGGTGGTAATCCACTCATCTGTAGTATCTACCATGCGAGACAATTCCTCGTTGTTGAGGATATAGTCTGGCACGTAGCCACCGACACCTGTAATTACAGCATTAATTTTACCCATTATTCAGCTGCTTCCTTAACGATTGCAACCTTACCACGATAGTAACCGCAAGTAGGGCAAACAGTGTGGTATACATAGTATGCACCACAGTTAGGGCAAACTGCCAATGTAGGAGCTACTGCCTTATCATGAG
>CAVBFV010000412.1:0-2112 GCA_963594575.1 Lachnospiraceae bacterium
ACGGCGGAGGATTGATGGCTGGTAGCGGAAGCGAACCTAGATATGCGGGCGATGCAATGGCACGCAAGGGCATCATCTCCATCACAGCCAACTATCGTGAGGGCATCTTCGGATTCTTCGCCCACCCACAGCTCTCTAAGGAAACATCCTACAAGGGTTCCGGCAACTATGGATTCATGGACCAGGTGGCTGCCATCCAGTGGGTAAAGGATAACATCGAGGCTTTCGGCGGCGACCCTAACCGCATCACCATCGTAGGCGAATCGGCAGGTTCCATGTCGGTCAGCGCCCTGATGGCTTCCCCTCTCTGTCAGGGACTCTTTGCGCAGGCAATGGGTTCCAGTGGTTCGGTGATGGGATTCAAGAAGGTGGCTACGCTGAAGGAGGCCGAGGAGGAAGGCGTGCAGCTTGCCCAGAAAATAGCCGAGAAGATAGGTAAGAAAAACGGCAAGAAGGTGGGAAAGAAGGTTGGAATGAAGAACCTCAACGAACTTCGTGCCCTTCCTGCCGAGGAACTGATGAAGCTGGCGGAAGTAAGAGCGGTTCCTGTCTATAATATCGACGGATATTTTATGAAAGAACAGCCTGTAGAGGTATTTGCCAAGGGCGAGCAGACCAAGGTGCCTCTGCTCATTGGCGGTAACAACCAGGAGATGACTCCATGGGCGGTATTGATGGGCAAGCAGCCAACCGTTGAGAATCTGAAAGCTGGCGCCAAGGCTACTTTCGGAGAAGAGAACATCGATGAACTCTTCCGCCTCTACGATATCAACAGCGATAAGGATGTATTGGAGCAGCCGGGTGTGAATCTGGCTTCGGATATCTTCCTCGATTATTCTACATGGAAGTGGGGCAACATGCACAAGCTGACCGGCGGACAGCCTGTTTACCGCTACCGCTATTGCCATCCTCGTCCTGCTATGGCCATCAAGGGTAAGGTGGCTGCATTGGCTGGCGGCGTGGTAGATGCCAAGGAAGATGCGGTTCCTGCGCCACAAGACAAGGGAGCCGTTCATTCTGCCGACATCGAGTATGCAATGGGTACATTGCCAACCAACCGCGTGTTCAACTGGCAGCCGGAGGATTATATGATCAGCGACATCTTCAGTCAGTATTACGTCAATTTCGTAAAAACCGGCAATCCGAATGGTCTGGGTCTGCCTGAGTGGCCATCCACCAACGGCAAGGCAGTAGCACCTGTGCTTCAGATAGACGTGAATACCGTCGTAAAAACTGATGCCCAGATGGAGAAGCGCTATGATTTCATAGACAAACTGTTTTGGAAGAAGAAATAATTCTCTCATTACATTGAATCAATCGGAATACAGATTTCATTGAATAAACCAGAAATAGAGATGTTTCAGAAATTCATTATCAACAGAGACGGAGTACTGAAGTTCGGGCATGTCTACCTGCACCGTGACATGCTTTCACCCGGCGAGCAATGCACCTACGGGGGCGGTTTGTGGAAGATAGATGAAGGCAGAGGCGCCATCGTGCTCTACGGCAGAAGTTTCGACTTCGGCCCTCCCGATTTCGACTTTGTGAAACAGATAGACTGGACGGGCTTGGGCGGCACCCCTCGCCCGCTCTTCTATCTGCCTCATTGGCCTAGCGAAGAAGAGATTGTGCCAGTCATCATCAATTAAGAAAATAGTATAATATTCTATAATTTTCTGTGTAAAACTTGCGGATATCAGAATAAAACACTATTTTTGCGAAGAGAAATCCTTCTCGGGGAAGTGCTCTCTAAGAGAAGAGATTCCGTAAATAAGTAACAATTAAAAAGCAGTATAGTATGAAAAAGAAATTAGTTTTGACAGCAGCCGTCATCGCTGCATTGTCAGTTGTCTCCTGCAATGGCAAGAAGACAAATAGCCAGGGGGCTGACCAAGATAGCCTCAGTTATGCTGAAAATGATTCGCTCAATTCCAACGATGTCATTCTCGATTCCATCGCCGGCACCTACGAGGGAACTCTCCCTGCTGCCGACTGTCCGGGCATCAAGACCGTTTTGACGCTCAACGCTGACAGCACCTACCAGTACTCAGCCGACTATCTGGAGCGCAAGGATGGTCACGACGAAGCGAGCGGTATCTTCAAGGTATTGGC
>CAVBFV010000413.1:0-2111 GCA_963594575.1 Lachnospiraceae bacterium
ATCTGGCCTTGGGGCGGCGGTTACCGTCCGCACATGCTCACCCTCTCCCAGATGTATCCGCAGATTAAGAAGGGTTCTGTGATTTCTGCCGTAGACCTGATCCGAGGCATCGGCCATTACGCCGGTCTGCGCAACATCATCGTTGAGGGCGCTACCGGTCTTGCCAATACCAACTATGAGGGCAAGGCAGCCGCAGCTATCCAGGCATTGAAAGATGGCGACGACTTCGTTTATGTTCACGTAGAGGCAAGCGACGAGGCGGGTCATGATGGCGATCTGGAGCTGAAGCTGAAGACCATCGAGAACCTCGACCAGCGACTCATCAAGCCTATCTTCGACGAGGTTAGCACCTGGGACGAACCTGTATGCATCGCTGTTCTCCCAGACCATCCTACTCCGGTAGAAATCCGTACCCACGTAAAGGAGCCTGTGCCTTTCATCATCTATTACCCTGGCATTGAGCCGGATAGCGTAGAAAAGTATGATGAGGTAAGCTGCGTAAGTGGCGGTTACGGCATGCTGCAGCTGCAGGAATTCATGAATACCTTCATGGCGATCAATTAAAGATGTTATAACTTAACATTTAACACTTAACAGTTAACATTGAAATAAGATGAAATATTATTCAACAAATAAGAAAGCACCCATCGCCGACCTTCACAAGGCGGTAGTTAAAGGTCTGGCAGAAGACCGTGGTCTCTATATGCCAGAAATCATCAAGAAGTTGCCACAGGATTTCTTCGACAACATCGAGAAACTCTCTTTCCAGGAGATTGCCTACAAGGTAGCTGATGCCTTCTTTGGCGAGGACGTTGATGCCGAGTCATTGAAGAAGATTGTATACGATACCCTGGCTTTCGACTGCCCTGTAGTCGAGGTAGAGCCAAACATCTACTCTCTCGAACTGTTCCATGGTCCTACCCTCGCCTTCAAGGATGTGGGTGCGCGCTTCATGGCCCGTCTCCTGCAGTACTTCGTACGTCAGGAGGGCAAGGAAGAGGTGAATGTGCTCGTAGCTACATCGGGCGATACCGGTTCGGCTGTTGCCAACGGTTTCCTCGGCGTTGACGGCATCCATGTTTACGTGCTATATCCTAAGGGCAAGGTGAGCAAGATTCAGGAGAGCCAGTTCACTACCCTCGGTCAGAACATCACAGCCCTCGAGGTAGATGGCGTGTTCGACGACTGCCAGGCACTGGTGAAGTCTGCGTTCATGGATGAGGAGCTCAACAAGCACATGAAGCTCACCTCAGCCAACTCTATCAACGTAGCCCGTTTCCTGCCTCAGGCTTTCTATTATTTCAACGCCTATGCCCGCATGAAGGAGAAGGGCCTCGCCGACAAGTTGGTTATCTGCGTGCCTAGCGGCAACTTCGGCAACATCACAGCCGGTCTCTTCGGTCATGAGATGGGATTGCCTATCCACCGCTTCATCGCTGCCAACAACGCCAACGACATCTTCTACGAGTATCTGCAGACAGGCAAGTACAATCCTCAGCCTAGCAAGCAGACCATCGCCAATGCCATGGACGTAGGCGACCCATCAAACTTTGCCCGCATCTACGATCTCTACAAGGGCGATCACGATGCCATCGCTGCCTACATCGGTGGTGCTACATACAAGGACGAGCAGATTGCAGAAACCATGAAGCAGTGCTACAATGAAACCAAGTATGTGCTTGACCCTCACGGAGCTTGCGGCTATCGCGCCCTGAAGGAGCAGTTGAAGCCAGGTGAGGTTGGCGTGTTCCTCGAGACCGCTCATCCAGCCAAGTTCAAGGAGAAGGTAGACAGCATCCTTGACAGCGACATTGAGATTCCTGCACGCCTTGCAGAATTCATGAAGGGTGAGAAGAAGAGCATCCAGATGACCAAGGATTTCGCATCATTCAAGAACTACTTGATGAACGAATAAACCATACATACGGAAAAGCCTTTCTCTTTCTCAGGGGGAAGGCTTTTCCCGTTAAAATAAACTCAGACTCAGATTTGTCAGGACAGATGGGTCTTGATTATAACAACAGAAAACGGGAAAAATTTATGAAGATTGTTATTCTAGACGGCTATGCCGCAAACCCGGGAGATTTGGATTATCATCTTCTGGAGAAACT
>CAVBFV010000414.1:0-2106 GCA_963594575.1 Lachnospiraceae bacterium
TGTCTCGTATTACTTTACCAGGTTCATTATTTATTGCATTTATTGCGATTATGCCAGCTCTTGCAGGACTTCTTGATGTGCAGCAGGCCTTCTCACAATTCTTCGGAGGTACTTCTCTGTTGATTTTGGTAGGTGTTGTGATTGACACATTGCAGCAGATCGAGAGTCATTTGCTTATGCGCCACTATGATGGTCTTCTCAATTCAGGCCATACTCGTCAGGGTGGTGTTGC
This sequence comes from Lachnospiraceae bacterium, assembly GCA_963594575.1. Taxonomy (GTDB): domain Bacteria; phylum Bacteroidota; class Bacteroidia; order Bacteroidales; family Bacteroidaceae; genus Prevotella. The sequence continues at coordinate 233 of CAVBFV010000414.1, forward strand.
TGCATATTAATCTTTATCTTTTGAAATGCAGATATTTCTGAAGACAGAGGATGAAATTAACCTGATGCGCAAGGCTAACCAACTCGTTGGTGCAACGCTTGCGGAATTAGGTAAACATATAAAACCAGGTGTAACGACTCTCCATTTGGATAGGGTAGCCGAGGAGTTCATCCGTGATCACGGTGCGATTCCAACGTTTAAGAATTTTCCTAATCCTTATGGAGAGCCTTTTCCCGCTAGTATATGTACTTCCATCAATGATGTCGTAGTACATGGTATTCCTAGTGAGAAGGACGTGCTGAAGGATGGTGATATTATCTCCATCGACTGCGGCACCCTTTTAGAAGGTTTCAACGGTGACAGTTGCTATACTTTCGCTGTTGGAGAGATAACTTCCGATGTTCAACAACTCCTTAAGGTAACTAAAGAATCTTTGTACCTGGGTATCGAACAGGCTGTGGCAGGAAAGCATTTGGGTGATATTGGTTACGCCGTACAGACTCATTGCCAGCAATATGGTTATGGAGTAGTACGAGAGCTAACAGGTCATGGCATTGGCAGGGCTATGCACGAGGATCCTCCGGTTCGTAATTACGGCAGTCGTGGTTCCGGTATTCTGTTAAAGGAAGGTATGTGCTTGGCTATAGAGCCGATGATAACAATGGGCGACCGTCAGATTGGCTTGCTCCCCGACAAGTGGAGCATAGTTACTAGAGATCGTCAACCAGCTGCTCATTTTGAGCATACAATTGTTGTTCGAAAAGGTAAAGCTGAAATTTTATCTTCATTCGTAGAAGTTGAACATTTAGAAGGACAAAAAATTTAATTATGGCAAAACAGGCCGCTATTGAGCAAGATGGAACAATTGTAGAGGCATTATCAAATGCTATGTTCCGCGTTGAATTGGAGAATGGTGTTGACATTACTGCCCACATCTCTGGTAAGATGAGAATGCATTACATCAAGATTTTACCTGGTGATAAGGTGAAGGTGGAAATGAGTCCATACGACTTGACTAAGGGTAGAATTGTTTTTAGATACAAATAATTATCACATATAAGGTTATGAAGACAAGAGCATCATTGAAGAAGCGTTCAGCTGATTGCAAGATCGTACGTCGTAAGGGTCGTCTCTTCGTTATCAACAAGAAGAACCCTAAGATGAAATTGCGTCAGGGCTAATGTTAAAGTTCTGTAAAAGTATGGCTGTTTCAAAAAAAAGTTGTACTTTTGCACCGCTTTTAACGCAAAGTATTAATTTTTTAATTTTTTATTAAACAATGGCAATAAGAATTGTTGGAGTAGATTTGCCCCAGAATAAGCGTGGCGAAATCGCATTGACCTATATCTATGGTATTGGTCGAAGTAGTTCAGCAAAGATATTGGATAAGGCAGGTGTAAACCGTGACTTGAAAGTCAGCGAGTGGTCTGACGATCAGGCAGCCAAGATCCGTGAAATTATCGGCGCTGAGTTCAAGGTTGAAGGTGATCTCCGTTCAGAGATCCAGATGAACATTAAGCGACTGATGGATATTGGTTGCTATCGTGGAGTTAGACATCGTAATGGTCTTCCTGTTCGTGGTCAGAGCACAAAGAATAATGCTCGTACTCGCAAGGGTAAGAAGAAGACTGTTGCTAATAAGAAGAAGGCTACTAAGTAATTCTGAAGGAGGAAATTAATTATGGCAAAGCAAAAAGCAACATCTAAGAAGAGAAATGTACGCGTTGACGCTATCGGTCAGCTTCACGTTCATAGCTCATTCAATAACATTATTGTATCTCTTGCTAACAATGAGGGTCAGATCATTTCTTGGTCTTCTGCTGGTAAGATGGGTTTCCGTGGTTCTAAGAAGAATACTCCTTATGCTGCTCAGA
>CAVBFV010000415.1:0-2099 GCA_963594575.1 Lachnospiraceae bacterium
AATAAATGCGTAAATTTGCACCGAATTTCGAAATTATTATGGCAGATTTATTGAAAACAGAACAGCAGTTTAAGGATGTCATGAGTGAATGCAGGACATTATTTGAGAAGAAGCTTCATGATTATGGAGCCTCTTGGAGAATCTTGCGCCCTTCTTCTCTGACAGACCAGCTCTATATCAAGGCGAAGCGCATCCGCTCGCTTGAAATCAAGAAAGAATCTTTGGTTGGCGAAGGTATCCGTCCAGAATTCATCGCCCTTATTAATTATGGTATCATAGGACTCATCCAGCTCGAAAAGCCTTTCGTCGATGAGGTGGATATGACACCAGAAGAGGCTATGAAACTATACGACCTCCATGCAAAGGAGGCGCTGGAACTGATGCTCAGGAAGAACCATGACTATGATGAGGCATGGCGCTCGATGAGAGTAAGCAGTTATACCGACTTCATTCTGACCAAGATTCAGCGCGTAAAGGAAATTGAAGACATCGCAGGCGCTACCCTCGTTTCTGAAGGTATTGATGCCAACTATATGGACATCATCAACTATGCCGTCTTCGGTGCCATCAAGATGAGCGAGAAGTAAAAATAGCAAATGATGAAGAATAAGGCAACTCACATATTAACAAAGATAGCGGTCAATATCGGGCGACTGCTGATGGCAGCAACCTTCATTTTCTCAGGATTTGTGAAGGGAATTGACCCATTAGGCACGCAATACAAGATAACCGACTATCTGGAGGCGCTGCACATCGACTGGATGTTCCCCGACTGGAGCACCCTGGTGATGTCGGTATTACTAGCCACTGCAGAGTTTGCCATCGGTATCTTCCTCCTCTTCGCCATCCGACGGAGACTGATGAGCAAGATCACCCTTGCCGTGATGAGCGTGATGACGCTGATTACCCTGTGGATCGTTATCGCAGACCCAGTAAAGGATTGCGGATGCTTCGGTGATGCCGTAGTGCTCACCAATATGGAGACATTCATCAAGAACATCATCCTCCTGATATTCGCCGTCCTGCTTTGGAGAAAGCCGCTGGAGATGCAGAGACTCATCTCGAGACAGACTCAGTGGGTGGTGATCAACTACACCTTCCTCTTCTCCATCGTGATGAGTATCTGGAGTCTGTGGTATCTTCCGCAATTCGACTTCCGTCCTTATCACATAGGTGTCAACATCGCCAAGGGCATGGAGATACCGAAAGGAGCCAAGCAACCCAAGTTTGATACCACCTTCATTCTGGAGAAGAACGGAGAACGGAAGGAGTTTACGATAGACAACTATCCCGACTCTACCTGGACCTTCATCGACAGCAAGACGGTTCAGACCGAAGAAGGTTACGTACCTCCCATCCACGACTTCAGCATAGCAGATGCCAAAACAGGAGAAGACATTACCCAGGAAGTGATTCACGATAAAGGCTACACCTTCCTCCTGGTTTCGCCACATCTGGAATTTGCCGACGACAGCAACTTCGGCAATATCGATGAGATTTACGAATATGCCAACGACCACGGCTACCGGTTTCTCTGCCTCACGGCAAGTACGGAGAAAGCCATCAAGCACTGGCAGGACATAACAGGAGCGGAATATCCCTTCTATGTCACAGACGAGACTACGCTGAAGACGGTAATCCGCAGCAACCCAGGTCTTCTTCTGCTGAAGAACGGAACCATCATCCAGAAATGGAGCCACAACGATTTGCCTGACATGGCAGAGATTGGTGACAAGCCACTGGAGAAGACCGAGATAGGCAAGATGCCGGAAGTAAGTGCCGCCAAGAAGATAGCCGGCATCATCTCCTGGTTCATCATTCCACTGGTACTCCTCACCATTGCCGACCGGCTCTGGGCTTGGGGCGCCTGGATCAGAAAGAAAGAGAATTCGAACAGAATATTATCAACTTTTAAAAAGAAAAGAAAAATGAGAAAGAAAATTGTAGCAGGTAACTGGAAAATGAACATGAACCTGCAGGACGGTGTTGCTCTCGCTAAGGAGATCAACGAGGCATTGGTAGCAGACAAACCAAACTGCGACGTAGTAATCTGTACTCCATTCATCCACTTGGCTTCTGTAGCTCAGGTTTTGGATTCA
>CAVBFV010000416.1:0-2097 GCA_963594575.1 Lachnospiraceae bacterium
TCCCTCTACATACTTGCAGAGGATACCGATGCCCTTGAGGTTTTCGCCACCCTGCGGAATGATGATGTCAGCATAGCGCTTGGTGGGTTCGATAAACTGCTCGTGCATCGGCTTCAGGACCTTGAGGTATCGGTCTACCACCATCGATACGGTGCGACCCCTGTCGATGGTATCACGCTGAATGTTGCGTATCAGGCGCTCATCAGCATCGGTATCCACGAACACCTTCAGGTCCATCAGGTCTCTCAACTTCTTGTCCACCAGCGTCATGATGCCTTCGATGATCACAACCGGTTTGGGGTCAACGTGAACCGTTTCCGGTTCACGGTTGCATTTGATATAACTATAGGTGGGTTGCTCTATCGCCTTGCCAGCGCGCAGATCAGCGAGCTGCTGGTGCAAAAGCTTCCAATCGAATGCCGACGGGTGGTCGAAGTTGATCTGATGACGTTCTTCCTCGGTCATCTGCGAGGTATCGTTATAATATGAATCGAGGGGCACCACAGCCACATAATGAGGCGGCAGCACTTCTACGAGTTTCTTCACCACAGTGGTCTTGCCGGAGCCTGTGCCTCCCGCAATGCCAATAACGGTCACTTTATCTTTCATATTCTTTCTTCTTTTCTATAAGATTTCATCAAACATCTTGCGGTAAAATTCAGCCTTCTTCTCCACTGCCATAGGATAGGCACGGGAACTGGAGGGCATGCGGTACAGACGGAGTCTGCGGCCCTCGAACTGAAATTCTGCATAGCCTCCCATCTCAGGCTTTTCCTTGATGCCAAAGTGTTCTGAAAATACCTTCGTGGCAAGCTGGCCGGCTGTGAGCACCGCCCTGCAATGGGGCAGCTGGCGGAGCATGCCGTCGAGATCGGCGGGCTGCACGATCTGCAGATCCTTGTCGGATGCCGTATTCTTGGTGCGTATCACCTGCTGTGCGGTATCATAGATGGCGACGCCCTTCTCCCCGAGAAATTCCTTAATAGCATCGAGACGGTAGGTCTTCTTCTCTACATCCACGAAATGGAGCTTATCCTGGAAGTAGATAATCCCGAATATCCTCCACATATCATTCTGGAAGTTGGGATAATACCAGGGCATGCACCACCGCTTCTCTGCAGGCGGAAACGTGCCGAGCATCAGCAGCCGCGCATTATCGGGCAGCCATGGCTCAAAAGGATGATTCTCAACCATTCAACTGTTAACTATAAACTCTTAACTATCAACTAAATCAAAGCTTTTCCTTCACCAGGTACATCACTACCGGCAGGTGATCGCTGTAGCCGTTGAGCCATCTGCCACCCGCCTTGGTACGCAAAGGAGCACCCTTGTACTGACCCTCCTGCTGGATGAGGTAATCGCGGCGGAAGATGTGGTTCTTCCAGAACTTCAGAGAACTGTAGTCCTTGTTCTTACTATCCCTGTTCAGGAGATTAGGCGTGATGACAATCTGGTCGAAGAGATTCCATGAACCGCTGTAGAACAGGGTTCCCTTGCCTTCCTTAGCCAGGATGTTGTACCATGGATTGTACATATCATCGGCACCCACCTCGCTGATTTCAGCTTTCGCCTTCAGCACCTTGTGCATGCTGGCGTTGGTAGGATCATCGTTCATATCACCCATCACGAACACTTTCATCGCCGGGTTCAGACGGAGCAAACTGTCTTTTACAGCCTTAGTCTGGCGTGCTCCGCTCTCGCGATAGAACGAAACGGAGAAACGGCTTGGCCAGTGGCATACGATAACCGCCACATCCTCGCCCGCCAGTTCACCGCGAACAGTGAGGAAGCCACGGGTCTTGTAGGCAGAATCCTTGGCGAGTTCCTGTACGTAAGGCACCAATCGGGTATTCTTCACCGTGAAGAGTGCCGGATTATAGAGCAGCGCACAATCGATGCCTCGCTTATCGGGACCCTCGATATGGCAGAACTGCATGTTTCTTGCCTTGAGAGGTGGCTGTGCGGTGAGATCTTTCAGCACGTTGGCATTCTCAACCTCTGCCAGACCGATGAAGGCACAACCCACGTTAGGCAGCACATCGGTACCCATGTCGGCAAGTGCACGCGACATATTCTTGAGTTTATTGGTATATTTCA
>CAVBFV010000417.1:0-2085 GCA_963594575.1 Lachnospiraceae bacterium
TAATGACCTTAATGACCAATGACCTTAATGACCACTTTCATCTTCTATTTCTTCTTCCTCCTCCAAATCTTCCTCTTTTTTTCCGAAGTTAGGATCAATCTTCAGGAAGGCGGTAACCAGGAAGGTGATGATGCAGCAGGCCATGACGATAATGAAGAACATGCGGTAACCCACCATATCCTTCAGATAACCCGAAACCATGCCCGGAAGCATCAAACCGAGATAAGAGATGCCCGTGCAGATGGAATAATGGGAGGTCTTGAACTTGCCCTGACTGTAGAACAGCATGTAGAGGGTAAGGACCGTGAAGCCCAGACCGTAACCCAACTGCTCGATGAAAAGACAGCTGGAAACCACGATGAGGTTGCTGTTGAGCGAGTAGCTCAGATAGATGTAAACCACATCGGGCAAGGTTATGGCACAGACCAGCGGCCAGAGCCATTTCTTCATTCCGTCCCTGCTCACCAGGATGCCTCCGAGGATGCCACCCAGCAGCAGCCCGATGAGACCCACAGTTCCGTTGGCAAAACCATATTCCTGCGGCGACAAGCCCAGTCCGCCCTGCGAATTAGGACGGAGGATGAATGTCTTGGTCATCGTGTTCAGAAGCGCCTCTGGGAATCGGTAGAACAGGAGGAAGAGCATCACGCAGATGGTTTCTCCCAACCCGAACTTCACGAAGAAGGTGCGGAACATGTTCTTCAGTTCATGAGCCACTTCGCCCACCGTCCTGTCGGTCTGCACATCCTCCTTCGGGCGCGGCATGAAGCGGCTGTGGTAGAGCCACAAACCGATAAAGATGCCTGCCAGTCCGTAGAAGATAAGCGCCCACGAGAAACGTATCTGGTTGCGGAAGAGAACCTGCAGCACACCTGCCAGCATCACCAGAAAACCATTTACAAAGATGATGGCGAGGCGGTAGAAGGTATTTCGCAAGCCTACAAACTTAGTCTGCGTATGTTCATCCAGCTCAATCATGTAGAAACCATCTGCCGAAATGTCGTGGGTGGCACTACAGAAAGCGATGAGGAAGAAGAAGCACATCGTTGCCTGGAACCAGAAGGCGGTAGGCAGCGAGAAGGCGATGCCGGCAAGGGCAGCTCCGATGAGAGCCTGCATGGTGAGCACCCACCAGCGCTTAGTCTTCAGCAAATCTATGAACGGACTCCACAAGGGCTTGATGACCCAGGGAAGGGCGAGCCATCCGGTATAGAGACCCACCTCAGCATCGGTCAGCCCCAACTGCATGTACATCACCACAGAGAGGGCGGTTACGATGACGTTGGGGAGTCCTTCGGCAAAATAGAGGGTCGGAATCCATGCCCATGGACTCCGACTGTTTTTCTTTGTTACCATTTTACATCACTATTTATAAAGTTTCTTGATTTCAGCACCCTGATAGTAGTGCAGCAGGATGGCATCATAATGATAACCCTGCTCGCCCATCACGGCAGCACCAATCTGGCAGAGGCCTACTCCATGCCCCCAACCGGCTCCGATGAGTTCGAAACGCTGAGGCACTCCCTGCTCATCCTTATCATACTTATCCACCACGAAGGCTGAACTCAGCAGATGACTGTCGCTCAGCGTACGACGGATTTCGAGTTCCTTACCGATGGTAAAGGTCTTCTCGGTTCCTATAATCTGGAGTTTGCTGATTCTTCCACTCTTTCCGCGCTCCACGGCCTTCATGTCTAGGATGGCACCCAGGTCCATCTTCAGTTTGTCGGCGATGAGCTGCTGCAACTTCTCCTGGCTGAGCGTTTCCTTCCAGCGGTAGAAATTGACGGTTTCCTGATCATAGTCGTTGAGCACTTCTGACAGGATTTTCTTGTCCTGCGTGTTGCAGAAAGCTGGCGGATTGAAGCGGATCCATTTCTCAGCCTCCTCCTCATTGGTCAGATTAGGCTGTGTATGTTCTACGCCCAGGGCGATGTCACGAACCGCCGTGAGATAAGTCTTCGGCGTATCCTCCCAGCAATACTGGAATTCCTCGGTTATTCCGCCGCAGCATTTCGAGAATCTTGCATCGCAGATTTCTTCGCCGTCCATCAGAATCTGTCCCTTGGTCTGGCGGATGGCTTC
>CAVBFV010000418.1:0-2084 GCA_963594575.1 Lachnospiraceae bacterium
CGCAGCCAAAGTAGAGAGTGCTGCAAGAATCTTCGCAGAATATCTGATGGAGAAAAAATAAGGATTTACTCCTATGAAATACCAGAATAACAAGGATTTGGCGGAGGCACAGTATTACTTGAAGATGCTGGATGACTTCTGCAAGTCGGGACAGGTGAAGATTCCTGATCCGACAAGCACCGCCATGCCTTGGAATTTGAAGGAAGACCCGCTGAAGGATTATCTCATTCATCTCTTTACCCTGAAAGTAACCATAGAAGCAACTGGCGAAGAGGTGCAGAAATTCGTGCGACAGGTGGTGAACAGCAAGATTAAGAGCAAGGTGTTCTATGATAGCGTGGGAAAATTCATCGTGGAATGCGTCCATCACATGCGATTCCAGCGCCAGCGTGCCTGGACCGAGAGTCATCGGGCAGATGATGTGCTCGGTTGGGCTCCCTTCAAGCGGATGGATGAACAGGTGTGGCTCCCCTTGCTCGACCAGCTGGTACAGGAACATGCTGAAGATGGGTTCGATAAGCCTTTCTTCCTCAAGCTGATGACTGGAGACGGGGCTTCGAAACCCGAAAACTGGGAAAGGCTGGTAAGAGACTGGAAGGTCTGCATCGACCATCAGGTATTGAACAAGCTGAAGGACTTCATCTCCCTGCGCCAGAACAACTTCGAAACAGGACTGGTGCGCATGATGGACCAGATAACCCGCAACATGAAGACGAAGGGCGTTTCGGAACAGCGCGCCGTACAAGCCTGGGAACTGATGACGAACGGATGGACCGAAACGGAGTTTGAACGCCGTCTGAACCAGGTGAAGATTCAGGACAAATATCCCGAAATCAAGGAGATTGTGGCGAAGATGGGACGAGTAGCCGATGCCAACGGCAAAGACCGGCTCACCATCGCATCGGGCGTAGAGATGAAGATGGAGCATTCAGCGGGTAGCGATATCGAGGGCATTACCGTGGGCGATGATCTCAACTCCCTTCTCCCGCTCGAACTGGCACAGTACAGTGACGAGGATATGGAGGGCCTCTTTATATATAAGTATCGCACGCGAAGACTCCAGACCTTCCGTTATAAGAGCGAAATGTCGAAACCATCTCGCAAACTGGGCTTCACCCATGCCTCCCGTAAGGGTCCGATGATCGTCTGTCTGGACACCTCAGCCAGTATGTATGGCACGCCTGAAAGGATATCCTCAACACTCATCTCTCTGCTGGAAGAGACGGCAGAAGATCTGGAGCGAGACTGCTTCCTGATAGATTTCTCCGTCAGTACCCGTGCCATCGACCTGATGGCGAAGCGCAAGGCAGAGCGCCTGAAGAGAATCCGAATCACTATGATGGAATCAGCCGAAGCAGATGCAGCTCCTTCCGACGGAGACGGGCAGGCGCATACCGGGCGAGGCATCCGGCGGCAACCTACCACAACCCACCTTCCATTTATCGGAGGCGGGACTTCGGCAAAGAAGATGATGACCCAGATGTTTGACCTTCTCGACAACGACGGACTCCATTACGTGAATGCCGATGTGCTTTGGATTACCGACTTCCTGATTCCAGATCCGCCACAGCAGCTGTTGTCGAGATTCCGGGAATACAAGGAGACGGGTACCCGATTCTACGGCATCCGCATCGTGCGTGATGATGACAAGGAGCCGAACAGCTGGAAGGAGTACTTCAATCAGATTTACACCATCCGGTACCGCCCGCTGCGAAGATATTAAAGAAGATGCTAAGGCAGAAAAGGGGTATCAGATGATAATAGAGACATGTATGAAATGTATCAAGAACTTTATCATATGTTACATTTGGCGCAGAATTTCGATTTTGCGCCATTTTTTTGAATTAAAAATTCCTTAAAACGCTTGGTGATACAAAATATATTTGTACCTTTGTGCTCGGAACAATGAATAATTGTCAGCCAAACAAATTAGAAAAGAATCAATAAATATAAGCAATTTATACAAAAACTTAAGTAATAAACTAAAATTATGGTAAGCAACAACATTCCACAAGTAAAGCTCGGTATTATTGCCGTTAGCCGTGACTGTTTTCCAATCGCGCTTTCTACTCAGCGCCGTGAGA
>CAVBFV010000419.1:0-2055 GCA_963594575.1 Lachnospiraceae bacterium
GCATCACGAAGGTCGGCACCCACACCGATGCCATACATCATGGTACCCTCGCCACGGAAATCGAGCTGAGCGGTAACGAGCTGATACTCTCTGCGGTCCTTGATGGCTGCAATGCGGTCGAGAGTTGGCTTGATAGGTGCCCAGCCCTCCTTGTTCAGGCGAACGCTGTCCATACGGAGGTTGTAGAGCGAACCGATCTTCTGTCCGAGTGACCCCTTCTGCTGTGGCTTGGAAGCATATTCAAGGATGATGTCCTGGATGCGCTTCTGGTTCTGCTCAAAGAGATCGGTGAAAGCACCATTGTCGGTATGCTCGGCATCGAGTGGATGATTCTTCATCCAGTTACCTGCGGCATAGCGATAGAAATCATTACCCGGCTTGATGGTCAAGTCCATGTTGGTCTTGTCAATACCGGAGCCCAACTTCTCCTGCTGGGCAAAAGCAGTTGTTGCACTGAGCAACAATGCTGCGAATAATACTTTTGTTCTCATTATTGTTTGTATTTAACTGTTTCTTTTTTTATAAGGGCGAGACCTGCAAAGGTCAGGGCGCCATTCAGCATCAGAAGCTCATAGCCGAACTTATAGCCCACATACTGCGAGGTAAGGGTATCGATGGCGAAGCAGATGAGCGGACTGGCGATGCAGACCCATGGCGACCAGCGGTCGTTTACCTGACGCTTGGTGAGCAGACTGAAGGCAAACAAACCCAACAGCGGACCGTAAGTATAAGAGCAGAGGATGTAGATGGCATCTATCACGCTCGTAGAATTAATCGCCTTGAAAGCAATGATGAAGAGCATGAAGACGAAAGCCACCAGCAGATGCATACGCTTGCGGAGCTTCATATCCTCTTTCCTGCCCAATATATCCACACAGAGACTCGTAGTAATGGCGGTCAATGCTGAATCGGCACTGGAGAAACTTGCCGCCACGATACCGATGGTAAACAAGACCACCACCAGGTTTCCCATCACTCCCGAAGCTGCGAACATCGGCAACAGATCATCCGGAGCCTGCGGCAGCGCTACGCCCTGTTTCTGAGCCAGCATCATCAGCAACACACCCAGACTCAGGAAAAGCAGATTGGCAGGCACAAAGGCAAAACCATAGCTGCAAACATCCTTCTGGGCCTCACGGAGCGACTTGCAGGTAAGATTCTTCTGCATCATGTCCTGATCAAGACCGGTCATCACAATCACTACAAAGACACCGCTGAGGAACTGTTTCCAGAAGTTCTGTTTCGACATCCAGTCATCAAAGACAAAAATACGGGAGTGACTGTCGTGAGCAATCGCAGTGATCGCCTCGGAAGGAGTCATGCCCAACGCCGACATCACCTGACAGATAATGAGGATGAGTGCCGCAAACATACAGAGCGTCTGAAAGGTATCTGTCCACACCAGCGTCTTGATGCCACCCTTGCGCGTATAAAGCCAGATAAGCAGTACCATGACAGGAACCGTGACCCAGAACGGAACACCAATGCCATCGAGCACGAAACGCTGCAAGAGGATACAGACTACAAAGAACCGGACAGCCGCACCCGTCATCTTAGACAAGAGGAAGAACGAAGCTCCGGTCTTATACGAACGCTCACCCAACCGCTGCTGCAGATAACCGTAAATCGTTGTGAGATTATACCGGTAATAGATAGGAAGCAAAAGAAAGGCAACCAGGAAATAACCCAGAATGAAACCGATGCACATCTGAAGGTAGGTCATATCCGTTCGCATCACCATGCCCGGCACACTGACAAAAGTGATGCCCGAAATAGACGCACCCACCATACCGAAAGCAACCATATACCAAGGCGAACGGCGGTTGGCACGATAGAAAGTTTCATTACTTGCCATTTTACGGGCAGTAAGATGACTGAAGAGCAGAAGCACACAGAAGTATGCCAGAACTGTGATAACGATAGCCATATTCTCTTAGATTTACTGAAAAACAAAAAACCTCCGAGATCACTCTCGAAGGTTTCTGCGGTGCGTACGAGACTCGAACTCGTGACCTCCTGCGTGACAGGCAGGCATTCTAACCAACTGAACTAACG
>CAVBFV010000420.1:0-2019 GCA_963594575.1 Lachnospiraceae bacterium
GAATCAAGAGCAATGGATAGTGAGTGGGCTTTGGAAGTAATGCACAAGGCTCCGTATATAACGGTCAGTTTTATTGACGAAGACGGCAAGCCTTATGGTTTACCCCTGTCACTCGCATCAGATGATGATGTGAATTGGTATTTTCATGGAGCCTTGGAAGGCAAGAAGTTGGAGGCAATCAAGACTCATCCCGAGGTCTGCCTTTCAGCCGTAACCCGTTGTACGCCTACGGTTGGTCCGAAAGACGGCAGTTTCACCCTGCAATTCAAATCAGCCATTGCATTCGGCAAGGCAGAAATCGTGGCAGATGAAGCAGAGAAGATTCATGGTCTCCGACTAATCAGTGAACGTTTCCTTCCTCAACACATGGATGCTTTCGACCAGAGCATCGCCCGTTCCCTTTCACGCACGGCTGTAGTTCGCATCACACTTACTGAGCCACCAACCGGAAAGCGCAAGCAGTATGATAAGGAGGGCGTGGAAATGAAATATGGAAGAATGGAATAAAGAGGCAATTGCTCCTTCTATGTTGCATTATAAAACAAAGAATTTATGACTTCACTTCAAGAAAGACTGTTCGCCATGCAGGATAAGCAGTATGCTGCTTTCCAGGCCAAACTGACACCGGGAGTGCCTGTGCAGAGTTTCATAGGCATTCGTGTGCCTGTGCTTCGCAAGTTCGCAAAAGAGTTTACAAAGGAGGCAGAATGCAAGGAATTCCTTCATCAGCTTCCTCACCAGTACTACGATGAGAATATGCTCCATGGTCTCCTCATTTCCGAGGTGAAGGACTACGAGGAATGCATTCGTCTTACAGAGAAATTCCTGCCATTCGTGGACAACTGGGCAGTTTGCGACATCATGTCTCCGAAGGTGTTTGCCAAACACAAGAAGGAGTTATTGGCGAAGATCAAGACTTGGAACAAATCGTTACACGTTTATACTTGTCGCTTTGGTATAGAGACACTTATGTCCCATTACCTGGATAAAGACTTCAAGGCTGAATATCTTGAAATTCCAGCCTCTGTAAGGAGCGAAGAGTATTACGTAAAAATGATGGTAGCCTGGTTCTTCGCCACCGCCCTTGCCAAGCAATGGGACCAGGCGATTCCCTACATCGAGCAACGCCGCCTTGCTCCCTGGACGCACAACAAGACCATCCAGAAGGCCATCGAGAGCTACAGAATCACGCCCGAGCAGAAGGAATATCTGCGGACATTGAAGATAAAATAATTATGACACAAGATACATCTACATATTACGTTTGGATAGGTGGCTCATGTGATTATGGCCATAAAGAGCGAGCTGGTGGTGCTGCCGTTGTAATTGAGCATAACGGCAATATCATCAGTCGTGATGTAATCAGCGACCTACACACCACAGAGTTCCGCATGATGCTAACCCTCATGGTGAAGGTAATGCAGGAAATCCCTGAAGGTTCCGACATTCTCTTCCTGACCAACGCAGCCTATATTCAGAACTTTGACAAGACTCCAACGGCTAAATCTGCCAATCCGGACTTGATCATTCAATGCATCGAGGAAAAGAAAAGGCACAACTCTGTTGGAGTCAAGATTGTGCAATATCATAAGAGTCCATTGCTGATAGAGACCCACGATAGGGCTACGGAAGCAATGGCTAAGACAAGGAAGGAGTTTCATCAGAAAAAACAAATGAATGTTTAGAGGCTTTTTCCGGTCATTAAGGTCACGGTCATTAAGGTCATTAAGGATTTCCGGTTATTCAAGATGTCTGACCCCAAATATGGTTTACAGCTAATGAGCGATGATTATATTCTTGAAAAGCTCATAGAAGAACTGAGGGAAACTCAATAACACCAAAAGTGAGCGGTTTATGTAAAAAGTTACGGAGATAATTCACATTTTCCGTAACTTTTTACATTTTCATCTTATATGTTTTTTGGAGCATTTCATTGCGTTAATTTTCTTATATAAGATAAGACAGTACTACTATGACATAATTCAAGCGCCATACTCAACCCCTATTCTTTTGGATCAA
>CAVBFV010000421.1:0-2018 GCA_963594575.1 Lachnospiraceae bacterium
TTTCCGACACGACCCTATTTGATAAGTTCTCCAAAGAACTTGGCGAAGTGGTGGTGAAAGCTCATCTTCCTCAATATAAGAAGACCCACGAAGGACTGCTGACCAACGTGGCAGGAACCGTGCTTAGCAAGATGGGTACGGCAGACGATGTATTGAAGCATGTGCCGAGTATCGTGAAGAAGAAAGATGGATATGAGGTGGTCGGCAAGGGTACACCTATTATATATATCAACGGCAGGAAAATGCAAGATATCAGTGAGTTGGATAACATCAAATCTTCCGACATCAAGAGTGTGGAAGTCATTCAGAATCCAGGAGCCGCCTACGATGCTTCGGTAAATGCGGTAATCAAAATCAAGACCATCAAGAAGAAAGGCGAAGGCTTCGGCTTTGATACTCGCTCTGTGTATTGGTACAATAAGCATGACAATACCATCCAACAGGTTAACATGAACTATCGCCATAATGGACTGAATCTCTTTGCCACTTATAAGTTCTCTGATGCAACATGGATGCAAAAGGCCTCCTACGAACAGACTGTACATGTCGATACGCTTTGGCAACAGCATAACAACAACGAAGTAACTGGTCGCATAGAATCGCACCGTCTTATCAGTGGTTTTAGCTATGATTTCAATGCCAACCATTCCATTGGTGCGAGATACACCTTGACCTCGCCAGGCTATTCTCGCTCAAAAGATTTTTTCGATAGTCAGGTGACTGCCGACGGTAAGTTTTACGACTATATCAAAACCGATGGTCTGACGGTCGACAGGAACAACCCTAGCCATCAATTGAATGCCTACTACAACGGCACTTTGGGCAAAACCACTATTGACCTGAATACCGACCTCTATTTCAGTACAAACAGGGCTTATGCCTATAGCGATGAACAGAGCCAGGAGCACGATTCTCGTAACATCAACTCCAAAAATCGTGTGAGCAATAAGATGGTAGCTACCAAACTCGTAATTACCTCTCCTCTCTTAGGCGGTAATCTCTCCTATGGAGCTGAGTATATCAATACTCATCGTAACGATGACTACGAAGTGAATCGCACCGACCTCTTCGCCAACTCTTATAGCAAGTTGGAGGAGCAGACGGCAAGTCCATTCATCCAATATGCGCACCTCACCCCGATAGGAAACATCACGGCAGGATTGCGATACGAGTATGTAAGATTCAAGTATTATGATGCAGGCATCTATCAGCCCGAGCAGAGTCGCTCCTTCCGTAACCTCTTTCCTACCATCAGCTATTGTGCGAAGATAGGTAAGGTAATGGCACAGTTGAGCTATTCGGTAAAGACCTCTCGTCCTTCATATAGTCAACTGAGCAACAATGTATCTTATATGAATCGATTTACTCGCCAGACTGGTAATCCTTATCTCGACAACGAAACCAATCACAGAGTGGAATTATCGGGTGTATGGAAGTTCATCCAGTTTATGGTCAACTACAAGGACTCTCGCAATGCCATTATCTATTGGGCGGAGCAAATGCCTGGGAACGAGGCTATTACCATGATAAGTCGTAAGAACGTGAAGAGTCTCAAGAGCATGACTGCCTACATCAGTGCCGCTCCAAAGATAGGCATTTGGGTGCCGCAAATCAACTTGGGCATGCAGAAGCCCTGGTTCACCCTCCATACAGATGTAGCATCTTATCGCTTGAATCGTCCTATCTTCATGGGCAACTTCAACAATGCCTTCTCCTTGCCATGCGGCATCACCCTTAACGTGGATTATCGCTATCAGAGCAAGGGTAACACGATGAATGTATATCTTGCCAAAGAGCAGCATGTACTGGATGTCAGCATCAGCAAGTCATTCCTAAAGGATGCCCTTACCTTGGAAATAAAAGGCAACGACCTGCTTTATAAATGTTGGGATGCCGACCTGCTCTATAACCAGAAGATGGAACTCCTGCAAGTATCTAAGCGAGGTACGAGAGACCTGCAACTCACCCTTCGCTATAAGTTCAATACCACACGTAGCAAGTACAAGGGAACTGGTGCC
>CAVBFV010000422.1:0-2018 GCA_963594575.1 Lachnospiraceae bacterium
TTGGCATTGGCTTATACAGCCAGTGCCAATGTTCCGGTTATCAAGAGCGACCCTAAGATTGAGGCTCAGGTAGAACAAACCCTGAAGAAACTCACCTTGGAGGAAAAGATAGGTCAGATGATGGAATTGGTGACTGACCTTTTTGGTGCCAACGACAAGAACGGTGTGTTCTATATCGACGAGCATAAGACCGATTCTATCCTTTCTCACTATAAGATTGGCTCTATCCTCAACGCTCCAAATACCTGCGCTCCTACAGCCAAGCAGTGGGAGAAGTACATCGCGCAAATCCAGAAGATTTCGATGAAGCGCATCGGCATCCCTTGTGTCTTCGGTCTCGACCAGAACCATGGTTCTACTTATACACAGGGCGGAACCCTCTTTCCGCAGAACATCAATGTGGCTGCCTCCTTCAATCGTGAGATAGCTCGCCGTTCGGCTGAGGCTACCGCTTATGAGACTCGTGCGGTGAGCGTGCCTTGGACTTACAGTCCTACCGTTGACCTCGGTCGTGATGCCCGTTGGCCTCGCATCTGGGAGAACTTTGGCGAGGATTGCTACCTCAGTTCAGAGATGGGCAAGGCGATGGTCTATGGTTTCCAGGGCGAGGACCCAAACAACATCGACCAGTATCACATTGCCACTTCCATGAAGCACTTCATGGGCTATGGTGTGCCTTGGACCGGTAAAGACCGTACGCCAGCCTATATCTCTCCTGCCGACTTGCGAGAGAAGCACTTCGCTCCTTTCCTGGCGGGTCTGCAGGCTGGAGCCTTGACCGTGATGGTGAATTCCGCTTCCGTCAATGGTATGCCGATGCATGCCAACAAGGACATCCTGACAGGATGGCTGAAGGAAGAGACTGGATGGGATGGTGTGCTCATCACCGACTGGGCAGACATCAACAATCTCTATACTCGTGAGATGGTGGCAAAGGACAAGAAGGATGCGCTCCGCATTGCCATCAATGCCGGTATCGACATGATTATGGAACCTTATTCTTGCGATGCTTGTGGATACCTTATAGAATTGGTGAAGGAAGGTAAGATTCCGATGAGTCGCATCGACGATGCCTGTCGCCGTGTGCTTCGCATGAAGTACCGTCTCGACCTCTTCAAGAACCCAACCCAGAAACTGAAGAATTATCCTAAGTTTGGTGGCAAGGAGTTTGCCAAGCTCGCCTTGGAGGGAGCTACCGAGAGTATGGTGCTCCTGAAGAACGAGGGTAATATCCTTCCTTTGCAGCATGGTAAGAAGATTCTCCTTACGGGTCCTAATGCCAATCAGATGCGCTGCCTGGATGGTGGATGGAGCTATACCTGGCAGGGACATCGTGCCGATGAGTTTGCCGGCAAGTACAATACCATCTATGAGGCAATCTGTAATGAGTATGGCAAGGAGAATGTTATTTTGAACCAGGGTGTTACCTATAATGAAAAGGGAAAATACTGGGAGGAGAACGAACCTCAGATTCAGGGCGCAGTGGCTGCAGCGAAGGATGCCGACGTCATCGTGGCTTGCATTGGCGAGAACTCCTATACAGAGACTCCGGGCAACCTGACCGACCTTTGGCTTTCAGAGAACCAGCGCAATCTGGTCAAGGCTTTGGCTCAGACAGGCAAGCCTGTCATCTTGGTGCTGAATGAAGGTCGTCCTCGTCTCATCGCTGACATCGAACCATTGGCACAGGGTATCATCGACATCCTTATCCCTGGCAACATGGGCGGCGATGCCTTGGCAAACCTGGTATCGGGCAAGTCAAACTTCAGTGGCAAGATGCCTTATACCTATCCTAAGGAAATCAATTCGCTCGCCAACTATGACTTCAAGAAGAGTGAGGAGGTGGGTACGATGGAAGGTGCTTACGACTATAATGCGAAGATTACCCAGCAGTGGGGCTTCGGATATGGTTTGAGCTATACCACTTACAAATATAGCAACCTGAAGGTTTCTCAGTCTGATTTCCGCCACGGCGACATCATCAAGGTGAGCGTGGATGTGAAGAATACGGGCAAGGT
>CAVBFV010000423.1:0-2015 GCA_963594575.1 Lachnospiraceae bacterium
GGATTTTTCTTGGCTATTTAGCATTGTATATTGATTTTTTCTTATCTTTGCAAGTACAATTCAAAAGATTGATTATTATGCAGATATTATTGGCAAATGCCAAAATCATGTTTGAGAAGGCAGACAGGAAGCCTATCTCCGTGCCACTATTCCAATCAGTTGCCAATGACTTGGCCAAAGAAATGGCAATGATGAATGTAGAGGAATTGGCTAAGCAACTTGATTGCAGCAGCAAGATTGCAATGACGAACTGGAAGCGATATCATGATTTTATGGCAACTGAAAAGATGCCTGCTATCCTGGCTTACAATGGTCAGGCATACAAACATTTGCGTGCCAGTTCTTTGAGCGAGGAGTCGTTAGAGTATGCCCAGAAACATCTCTGGATTACCTGCTTCCTTTATGGATTGCTTCGACCGTTGGATGGCATTGTACCTTATCGTATGGAGCATTGCGTATCGCTCGAAGCTACAAACGACAAGCCTATCAATCAGTTCTGGAAAGACAAACTGACAGATGTTCTCATCGATAGTGTGAAAGCTGACGATGGTATACTCATCCATCTTTCTACAGAGGAATATGAACATCTGTTTGATTGGAAGAGAGTATGTAAAGAGATAAAGGTCATTCAGCCACTCTTTTATGTCCGCCAGAAAGACGGCAGATTGAAGATGCAGGCTGTATGGGCTAAATCTTGCCGTGGAGCCATGGTGAGATATATCTTGAATAATCAGCTTCTTACTCCAGAGGAACTGGCAGGCTTCAGTTACGAAGGTTTTGAATATGAGCCAGAATTAGGAGAAGCTGCTTTTCCTCATTTCGTTTGTTGAAATAGAACAAAAGCAAACGAACGTTATAAAAGGAAGATGCTGTATGTTTGGATTGAATGAGAGCACCCAATATATCTCATAGAAGTATCATCATTTTACGATTGTACAACTAAACAGGTTATAGCTGTACGACTAAAAAGTGTTGTCACTAGGCTCAGCAGAGGTGCTGACTGCAGTCAGCAGACCTGCTGACTAGGCTCGGCAGAGCTGCTGAGCATAGTGGCAATGTCTGAGAAGGTATATGCTTGTACTCTAAAAGACGCTTGTTCTGACTCCAGGAAACGCTTCTTTTAACTCTCGGAGACGCATCCTTCAACGAGAAGAGACGCTTCATTCAAGTTAAGGAGACGCTTCATTCAACGAGAAGAGACGCTTCATTCAAGTTAAGGAACCGATTCCGTCAACCTAAAGAGCCGTTTCAACAACTACGTCTTAGTTACTCCTTCTTCCACAAACGATAGAGCGTTATTGGACCTTCCTTGGTAGCATACATTCTGGCAGCCGGTTCCTCACAGAGGTCATTCAACACCTTATTGGCGTGATAGCGGGTAACACCGAATTCACGAATCATATCCTTCACCGTGATATACCCCTGCTGCTGACAAATCTCTACAATATCAGTAAACTCCTTATCCGCCTCTTTTGGAGTAGATTTCACACTCCAATACTGTCGGCTGCAACCATTAGAGTGGCGCTTCAGCCTTTCCAGAAATTCCTTCGTGGGCTGAATTTCCAAGCCGCAGATATCCACCTCATTGGCTGGAATCAGATCCCCCTCATGATAGGTTCTTTTCCATTCGATTCCATTCTTGTCCTTATGCTTCACCATCCCCAGTTTAGGCTTGACGATAAACATATCGCCTACCCTCACCTCGTTGCCTTCAGCCAAGGCGTAAAGTGTTTCATCCTCCAGCGTTTCCAATGCGGAGATAAAGGACGAAACGTTCATCGCACAATGATCGCGAACACGCTTCTCCATCTTCTCCCTGTCAACGACATCCTGTTTCACGAACATCGGATGTATCTGATACTTACCGCTTTCGTCCTTCAAGGGCGTGCGATGCTCCAAATAATTGATTGAACCTGTTGCTCTAGCCATATTCTTAGTTGTTTTGATTCTTTAAAAGATTATGCGCAAAAATACTGATTATTAGCGAGATAAGCAATTATTTTATGTTAACTTTG
>CAVBFV010000424.1:0-2001 GCA_963594575.1 Lachnospiraceae bacterium
TCTTCGAGCTTTGGCTGAAGAGAGAATACAACATTTTACCATAATGGGAATAAAAACAGCCAATAATCGCATTTTCGAGGAAAGAGATGAGGTAAACATCTCTCAAGATTAAGCAATATTTCATGAATCAAAACAATATCAGCGCCGCAGGACTCTTCCTTAGAGTAAGAGAACTTTTGATACTCCCAGAACTGGAGCCGAAGACACGCAACAAGATGATGCACGATACGCTCATCCTCTGCTGCCACGAAGGAGTGAAGGATACCAAACAGGCTTTCGGTAACCTTTTCTCCCAGGTGGATTATCTCTGTAAGGCTCACGGCATCAAGGTGGCAGACAAGATTGCCATCCAGACCATGCGCCGGCACAGTAATTCGCAGGAACCACTCTCAAGCGAAGATTTGAAATATGATGCACGTGCCCTAGCCATCTTCATCTCTGCCGTATTCGGAGTGGATGTTCCCCACGAGCTGAACGTGCTCATTCCCCATACCAACCGCCCTTACCAGAAAGGACTGGAAATCAACAACCGCCGCATCCGCTGCATCGTGAAGAACTGGGACAGCGATTTCATCCGCGTGGATATTGACCAGGATGCTGATGAAGAGGAATATCTCGTTCAACTGAAAGATGAAGAGAACCATATCGACCATACCTACCTCTGGGATATCCTGAAGGAAGGTATGCAGCTCAACCTGCTCGATTGTCAGGTAAAGCAGCTCGTCATCACCCCCCGACTCATCGTGGTAGAACCCGATTATCTGGTAGATATCAGTAGTATCGCCACCTGCTTCACGGCTTTCGGGCATCATCCCCTGCTCTATCTGCTGAACCAGATGAAACCCCGCGCCAACACCCAGGCTACCCTGCTCGGTAACTTTGCCGGTGCTGCGCTGGATGACATCATCAATACAAACGGCAAATATCAGATGAACGAAACCATAAAGACGAATTTCAGGGAGAAAGCACTGGAGTTCTGCACCTGTCCCTGGTTTGATGCCAAGAAATTCTATACCGATGCCAACCAGCAGGCATTCAATCTGCAGCAGGTAGTGGATATTCTCTTTCCCCGCACCGCATCGCAGGCACAGATGTCAGCCTTCCGTGGCGAAAGTCTTTACGACAGGAAGAAAGCCATCCTCGAACCTTCGTTCGTCTGCGAAGCACTCGGCATACAGGGACGTGTGGACCTGATGACCACCGACTGCAAACTGCTGGTGGAGCAGAAATCGGGACGCAACATGAATATCGAAACCCATCAGGTTGATCCGGGGTATCACAGTTATCAGCTGGAGCCACACTATGTGCAGCTGCTGCTCTACTATGGCGTATTGCAGCACAACTTCAAGCTGAGCAACGACCGCGTGAATATCCGTCTGCTCTACTCCAAGTATCAGCCGCAAGACGGACTGATGGTGGTAGCTTACTACCAAAAGCTCTTCAAGGAGGCCATCGAATACCGCAACCAGCTCGTTGCCGCCTCCTTCGAGATAGCCAAGGAGGGATTCGAGCATGCACTGAATGAATTTACCCCCGAAGTTTTGAATGTGGCAGGTACCCAGGACTTCTTTTACAACAAGTATCTGAAGCCGCAGATAGAAGCCATCACCAGTCCGCTCCACAACCTCACCCCATTAGAGGAGGCTTACTTCTGCCGCATGATGACCTTCGTGTTGCGGGAACAGATGATCAGCAAGGTGGGCGCACAGGAAGGAACGAACACATCCAGTTCCGACCTCTGGACCATGCCACTCGCCGAAAAGAAAGATGCCGGCAATATCTATACCGACCTGCATATCATCCGGAAGGAGCAGAGCAGCGCAGGAAGCGGATATGATACCATCACCCTCAGCGTGCCCGACCAGGGAAAAGACTTCCTGCCCAACTTCCGCATCGGCGACATGGTATATCTCTATACCTACAAACTGAAGGAAGAACCCGATGTGAGAAAGGCTATATTATATAAAGGTGTACTGCAGGAGATTCACAGCGATGAGATTG
>CAVBFV010000425.1:0-51430 GCA_963594575.1 Lachnospiraceae bacterium
TTTGTATTTATTAACACAAAAAGTTGCTCAAAAATTTGGCTATGTCTTAGGAATCGGGGAAACAGACGGTACAAACCTGAAAATATCCTCCTGACGGCTAATGATATGCCACACGGGAGCGACCTGTCTAAAATCTCTTGCCGTCTGCAACACCCCGACCGCCAGTGTACGCTTGTCCTGCGCCGCCCCTGTCAGAGCCAGCAGTAAAAGCACACACAGGCTAAATATCCGACACATTCACGATGTCGCCGTTCTCCAAGTCGAAAAGAACGTGGCGACCTCCGTTTTTCTCGTTTATCTCGATACGGAAAAACTTGGCATCAGGAATGGTGAACTTGTCAAACGCAATCACATACTTCATTTTGCCGTTGCCCTCGATGCGTGGAGCATAGTTTTCGGAGAACAAAGCCTGCTGATCGACCTCCTGTGAGGCGGTCAGTTTCGCCGTCTTGCGGTCTACGATATAATAACGGATATAGTCTATATCATAAGGCAGACGGCTCTTGTTCTCAATCTCAAAGGTAAAAAGCAGCAGGTTGTCGTAAATATGCAGGTTATTGAGGGAAAACACGATTTTGTTGCGTACAATACCCTTGTTGTAAATCTGCCTTTTTGCGTTATACACCCTGTTCATCACATCGTCACGCTCGCCAGCCGGAATAATGTTGTCGGTAAGAATCACATTCGCCTTTTTCTCCGGCTTCTTCTCTCCCACCTCATACACAAAGGCTTCGGGCTTCTCACGGTAATCTACATTGAAGGTAAAGAACCTGCCGCTCTCGGTGGCAAACGACACATTGGTCAGCTTCGGGAACTGCTGCACCCTGCCGCTACGGGCAATCATACGGATAATGTTTTCGGTATTCTCTGCCTTGCTTACATTGATACAGGTATCGCCGTAATCTATGTAAATCACCTTTTCGGGAGCTATGAGGTGCGTCTGCGAAACCTCGTTAATGAAAACCGTATCAGGGGCAATGCTTCTCATGTCGGGCAGGAAATAGTTTGTCTGCTCCAGACTGTCGGCATAAGACACATTGAACGAATAGAAGAACCCTCCTTCAGTCGCCACGCTGACGGTCGTCTGCTTGCTGAAGCTCTTGCTGTTCGCCTTTATGCGGAGGATATGCGGCACGTTCTCCGGGTTATCCACCGCCACGAAATCAGTAACCGCCTGACTGTACTTCACCGCCGAGGGAAAGATAAGGTGTATCGTCTTGGAGTAGTTCACCGCAATGGGCAGACTCTCAACCGGGCGTATCTGTGCTGTTGCCGACACTGCGGCCAACAGTACGAATATACTCAAATAAAGTGCTTTCATTTTAAATAAAGTTTATAGTTTGACTTCACCGTAGCGACAATCTGGTTGTTCTTCTTTCGGAACACGCTCTTTGCTGCATTGCTTACGGCGTTTACGCCTGTACTCAGCATATCAGTGCCATAAATGCCCGTATTCAGGTCGCCGACCACTTCATCGGCAGCCTCCTTAGAGGCTTCAGCCTTTATATTCAGCGGAACATAGATACCGGGCAGTCCGTCCTGATCGTACACGGTCTTTTTCAGTTCGTATATACTGTTGCCCACCCGAACCGACTCGATGCTGATATTTATCCTGTCCTGTTCAAGCCTGACAAGCCCGAACAGAGCCGTACCCTTGTCAAGCTGCAAACCGCCGGGTGTCTGCATCTCCTGAAGCGTAACCAGCTTTATGACACTGCCGGAAGTAAGCTTCTGGTCGCCTGATACAATCGCCTCAATGGTGTTGCCCGTGTTCTTGGGCTTGTCGCCCGAAAAGAACCTGCTTACAGGAGCCGCCTTTTCAGGCTTCGGCTCTGCCTTAGGTTTTTCGGGTTTCTTCTTCACTGTGCGAGGCTTGGGGGCGACCTTTGCCAGACTGTCAGCCCTTTGGTTTGCCCTTAACTGCTCTTGCAGCGCAAGCACTTCGGGGTCTTCGGTATAGATACCTTCAGCACGCTCACGGTACACCTCGTCTGAGAAGTTCTCATATTCGGGTGTCGCTTCGGAGTTCATCATATCGTCAATGGTGAAATCGCTCTGCTGCTGCGCACGAAGCGAAGTGTTCACGCTCTGCAAGTCTTCTTCTTCATCAGAACCGCCCAGAGCCAGCACAACCGCCAGTACCACCAGCACGAAGATACCAAACGAAGCGAACACTATAATCTTGGTTTTAGTCGTCTTATCCATAGGCTCACTCTTTATTCTGCTGTTCTATGCGTACCAACTGCTGCAAGAACTGTGTAAAGAAAAATCCCGTTACATTCTCCGGGTATTGGGGTGTAGTTCGGACCAGTTCGCCCTTTGTGCGTATCAGGAACTTCACCTTCTGCCCCGAAACCCCGTAAACAGTCAGGACAGAAGTAAACTCGACCTGATAAGGCTCGTTATCGCCTGAAATCTTATCCACACTTTCAAGCTCACACTTATAGACCGCTCCGTTCTGCGCTGCATCGAAATACGCCTTGTCATTATAATATTTTGAGAATACGGCGTTCAGATCGTTCTTATTGACATAAAAGGCTGCGTGTGCCTGATTGCGTTTCATGTTCAGACGGTCAAAGCTGTTGGCGTACCGTGTAGCTTCGGCACAGGTATTCTTCACCAGTGCGATGAACAGGTCTTCTGCATCTTCGGCGGTTGTCTTCAGGTATTCGCCGGAACGCTCTACCACGACCACCTTATCCAGTGCCGAAAAGTTCACTGCCAGCCCCCATGCCAGAACCAGCACCACCACGAGCAGGGCAAAACCCAAACAGAGTTTGAGGTTTACAGCCCCCTTGCGCTTGGCTTCTGCCAGCGTATCAAATTCTTTTAATATATCGTCTTTATTCATATCCCGGAAAGTTTAAAACAGTTCACGACAGTATTTCACACTCTTGGCAAACAGGAACAGCTTGAACACGAAAGCGAAGAACAGCCCCAGCATGGTATATTTGTTCTGACCGCACATCTGCATGATATTCTCGGCAATGACAGAACCCAGTGCGTTGGCAATCAGGAACGCCGGAATCATCATATAGCAGACAAACAGGTTTTTAAGATAGGCGTGCGTATAATGCCTTGTCTTCTCGTCAAGATAAAGGATTATGGCAATGGGTGTAACTATCTCCAACAGGATAAGATAAAGATACCTTGCTGCCGCAAAGAAGAAGAATATATACTTGGTGGCATACAGCAGCAACGTATATATCGCAATATTGAACGGCAGAACAATCACCTCGTCAATCTGTTTGCCAACCCAGTTGCTACGCCTGTTCACTTCTTCGATATAGTCTTTTGTAAATGTCATGACCGCCTCGTCTATACTGAGGTCTATATCCTCCTGATAATGTTCTATCAGCTCGTTCTGCACATTGCCCAAAGCCTTCTCAACGATGGTAAAGGCAAACGGAGCCGCCATAATTACGGCAAACACATAGATGTATATGTAGAACAGCCTGAAGAAATGCTTCATGTCTGCGGGCTTTTCACCCTCGCTGAAAGCCTCCTTCCATGCGGTTACAAACTTCTGTATGACAATAATAACAGCCACAAAGGTACACAGGGCGATAATGCCCTTGCTCACATCATTCAGCTTGACAGCCTCGTATGCACGAATCACATTGTCTATCACTTCCATAGGCTCACGATTTATCAGATTTGAGTGCGGCTATCCGCTTGATTGCATCATTCACGGTATTAAACCTTGCCCTCTCGTCAAGCAACCTGTTCTGTTGCTCACGGAGTTTTGCGTCAAGGTCAATTATAATCTTCAGGCGTTCACCGTCCGTCATTTTCAGGTCGGGTGAAATGATGGTACGCAACAGGTCGAAAGATGTAATGCTTTCGTCCATAATCTCATTGAGAACCTTCGTATAGGCAGCATACCCCTCTTGGGTATAGATGTCTGAACGGGAACACTCGGTAGCTGATACCTTCAGCATTTCGCCCTGTAACTGCAATACGTTCAGTACCATCTTGGAGTTCTTGATAACTCCGCTTACCTGCCTGTACAAGTCCAGACTCTCGGTCAGGATATTGCGTGACTTATCCAACACCTTAAACTGCTCGTAAGCCTGTTTGAGTTCTTTCGCCCACGTTATCTGTGAAAGCTGTGTCAGAGCCGGGTCAGAAACCACCCACTGGGAATATGCCGGGACAGCGGACAGCACCGCCATCACCACGCTACATAGAAAAATCCGCTTCATAGTCTTTGTGTTTTAACTGTTTATACTGTTCGATAGCCGTTTCAAGGCTTCCGACTTCATTGTAAATCTCCTGTAACCTGTTCCACTTCTCGCCGTCAGTCTGGAACGCCAGCAGCTTTTCGGGTGAAAGCTCCAGCCGCACCACCGTAGCGTAATTATCCATGAAACGGAGAAAGATTTCAGAATAAGGTCTTGCCGCCGTAAAATCGTTGCGTATGGACTTCATCAGGTTAATGTGGCTGGGGTTCTTTATGTGGAACGCCTCGATGGTCTGGTCATAGACCACCTCATTGGCCGGAAGCACATAAAGAAGCTGCGTATTGGCGATGATACCCTTTGTATATTCATTGTCGGGAAGCTGCGCCATAGACTGCACAATCGTACCCACCGCCCCGTTCTCCTTACGGAGCTTCTGGTAACAGAACGCCACCGTAGAATGAATGTCAGCACCCGAAAACGTGTCCTTAATGGACTGACTTTCGGCATACTCGTCAAAGATAAGCATACCCCGTACCGACCTGTCGGAAAGAATCTTGTTCTCTATCGTATCAAACAGAATCGTCATAATCACGGAGATAAGGAAAGGGTCTTTCTTTATCTTCGTCAGCTCAAATACGATAAAGTCACGGTTCTGCATATCGTTCTCCAGCGGAGAGTGTCGGCAAACATTCTCATAGAAGCCTCCCGGCATGAACTCGGAGCATACATGGAGAAAGCTGTCTATATCGAAATATTCAGGAAGGATATTCAGCCTGTCATACAGGCTGTGCCCCTGCTGGCGCACATATTCGTAGAAATCAGGGAAAGAGTGGCCGTCTGTCTTATCCTCGTAATACTGACGGATAATCTTTGTAAGTGAAACGACCTGTTTTGTGTCTTCCATAATGCTTTTGGTACGCCAGAACTTCAGTACCAGATTGACAAGCGTCTTTATCTTCTCGTTGTCGGGCTGCGCTCCGGCGGTATAGAAAGGATTTATACCCAGCGGAGAAGTGCCGTCATAATCAATATGCAGCGACTTATCTTTATAAAGCTGTGAAAGCTGGTAAAAACTTTTACCAAATTCTACGACAATCAGCTTGTAGTTCTGTTCGATGCACTGCTGTATGATATTGAGCGACACCACCGACTTACCGCCTCCCGTACTTGCCGCCACAATCATATTGCGTGCCGGAATACGCTTCTTCGCTGCGTCCCAGATGTCTTTTCTGACCGGGGTCTGGTACAGCCGTTCATTAAAGAGAATACCCTCCCTGTCATTCTTGAACGTGGAATAGTTGATACTCATGCAAAGCGAAGAATGAAGGTCTGAGAGGAAAAGGTAATCAGAATCCAGACAGGCTTCACGCCCCAGAACCGAACCAACAAAGATATTATAAAGCCCTTCGTAAGAAGGCACATAATATTTAAACCCGGCATTGGTGAATATCATCTTCACCTGCTCGATGCAGCGGTCAAGAACCGCTTCTTCGTCTTCAAGCAGCATGATATTGAAATGTGTCTTGCATAAAACATTCTCTTCGTTGATAATCTCCTGCTCATAGGCTGCCAGCCCCTCATAGCGGTTTTTTATCGTCTTGTCAAACTCACGATACCTGCCGAACAGCCTAACCCTTTCGGAGAGTTCATCACGGTAGCTGCTTCCGGCAAACCGCCATATCTGATTGACGACATGGGAGCATGGAAGATGAACGCCCAGCTTTTCAAGCATAGACATATACAGACTGCTGTTAGCCTCCTGTAACGTACTGTCTGAAACGTATGTTTTCATACGGTCAGGCAGATAGCGTTCATCACAAACGGAAAAGAACACCCCCTTTTTCTGTCCGATACGAATCATATCGGCACACTGAATATCTCTCAGCCCTTCATCATCATGGAATCCGTTCACATAACGGAAAACGTGTTGTTTTATCTCTGCCATATTCAAAGGTCTTATCTGTGTGCCTCTGATATTGCGAATGATGGAAACCGCACTCTCCACCGCTTCAAGAAATTCTGAAAGCCTGTCTCTGTCGGCTTTTGTCAGCTTCTCACGGTAAGCCGCCGGGTTAGCCTGATAAGCCTTCTCCAGACTGGAGAGAGAAGAAATCGTAAAGGAGAGTATGCAAAAATGATGCAGATACTCCCGACCGTCAAAATAGGCACGTTCAGCCCTCTGTATATAGCTGTCGCCACCGATCACATATTCAGACCTGAATTTGCGGCGCAAGAAAATATCCTGTTTATGGATAAAACCGTTACGCACATACTGAAACGCCCTGAAAAACTCGTTATGCCTCTGCTCTATATCCGAAGTATCAAGAGAATAGGCTTCGGGAAGCTCCATCAGATAGGCAACGGAAATGTCGCCCGATTTGGTAAGAATAGCCGAACCTACCGTAGGGGTTGTCGTTTAATTCTAAGAATTCAATATCTATAGACGAGGGTATGCCTTCCGAGGTTGCCATCGTCTGCTTATTTCCGGAGTTTTATCGTAATTTTAGTCGATTCTTGTCTTGTCAGGGCATAGTTATCCCTTGCATGGAGGATAATGCTATATGAGGTTAAGCAGCCTGATGGAGTTCCGCTTTTGCAATTCTTCTTGCCAGTTGTACTGCATTAGCCGTGTGGATGCCGAAGAAGATGATTAGGATTTCTGTCTTCTTGATTCGGCCGCTTATCCGCTTGAGTCCGTAATGTTCCTTCTGCGTTCCAAAGGATCCTTCCATTGCTGTGGCTCGTACACGGGCAAGTTCTTTCTTGACCATGCTGACAGTGGACGTGGTTTCTCGCTTCCTGCCTTTCTGCGAGAATGAAGTCACTATGTTTTGTTCACTGCAGAAAGAACGGTTGGCATTACCAGAATAACTGCAGTCGCCAGCCAGTTTGGTGATCTTCTCTCCAAAGAGTTTCTCTGCAAGCTTTACACAATGCACAAGACGAGTACCCTCATTGAATGCGTTGAACGAAAGCTTCTCGATGAACGACAGGCCATCAACCTGTATGTTGTTACACTTGGCTCCAAACTCGACCTTCTTTACTTCCTTGCCACGGACGATTGGACGTATGTATGGTTTGTTGACGCTTACGATACGATTAGGAATGCTCTCCTTGGCATTGCCACTCTCGTGATGCTTATGCTGCTGACGGTATATCTTCGTTATCGTCTCTATTTCTGCGAGTTGCTTATCGGAGAAGATTCCTGCGCAGGGATTTTCTCTGTCGAGTCTTCTTAACTCTTTGAGAATCTTCCCTAACAGATCCAACTGTCGACGGATCATCCTGCGAGTACGCTTGTTGGTGTGATGGCGTTGCTTCACATAGGCCATGTTGTCGTGGGCAACATCAAGGTACTTCGTCCTCATGCGGTGAATGCCGAGTTCCTTACTTGCCTCACACATCATTGTATATACCTTCTCTACGCATTCCCATAGCAACTTTGTGTCAGTGGGGTAACGCATGCTGCTTTCGTAGCACGTTGCATCGGTATAGATTGTATCAAGATTCCTCATGTATGGTTTCCATGTTTCTGCCAATGACTCCTGCTGAGTCTGGATCTTCAGGCGCTTGGACAGTTCAAGGATAATATCATCTATGAGCTTGTAGTTGGTCAGGGGATTGGCTGAACTTATTCGGATGCCACAGAATATCTGATAGTGTATGTTGGCGTTGAGCTGCTCCATAAGTTTTGGGGCAGACAATCCGGTATACGACTTGAGGAACATGAGTGCCACCTTGCCTTCAGGGCTGAAGTAAGATTTGCGACCGACTTTTCTGCGTGGAACAGAGTCAATCAAACCGAATCTAATGGCCATCTCACGCAACGGAAGGAGGGCATGAAAGCGTCCGAGTTCACTCTTTTTGAACGACTCTTCATAATCTTTGTAAAAATCAAACTCTGTGAACGCAAGACCTGGTGTTATTTCAGAAAATTGTAGTACCTTTGCCATGACGATTATTTTTCGTTTCCCCCAAAACAGGCCGGTCAAAGCAGTTTGGGGGATTTTTTATTATTTTATGCAAAGATACAAAATTCTTATAACACTGACAATTAGATCGTTAGGTTGTTTTTGACTGATTTACGAGCATCCCTAATTTAACAGGTGAAACGGCAGAAGCAGAACCAACGCCTTATCAAAAGACTGCAAATTGCAAAAAATATGAAGCGGAACTTGGTTGGTATGGGTTGATGTCACGAAGTGGAAAAGTCATTACTCCTCCAAGATATTGCGATATTACAGCCATTGGCTACGACTTGTATTTATGTAAGACAGATGATATTAGGAGAGAAATATTGAATGGCAAAGGCGTAAGGATTAAATGAATGTAGCTTATGTAGAAAAGATGGATGGCAAGCAACTACGTTTTGCCATCCATCTTATACGATTGGGAACATTACTTAAATACGATTTTTTTACCATTGCATATATATAAATATCCTTTTTGCGGAATGAGAATCTTTATGCCATTCAAATCGTAATAGGCATCATCTTTTCTATTCGTGAACGTTGGCGATTTTATGCCAGTTTCAATGTTTCTAAGAGATTCTTCACTTATGATAGTCCCTTTATCTGTACATGAAACCAGAGTGCAAAATTCATCATTATTTCCCAAATTGAAATTCGGGATAAATTCATCTTTATTAACCCCTACGCCTTCTATGATAAGATAATAGCACTCTCCCCCAGAATGGTCAACCATAGAATCAATAACTATAACCCTGCGCCGCATTCCATTTATAGTGGTTATATTCTCTGCAACTACCTGGGCGAGATTGTCAATATAATCACCTTTTTGCAATCCGATGTCAAAAAGCAAAGTAAAAACATTATCTTTTACCTTATATACTTTGCCGCCATCTTCATATGCGACAAATGTTTGACAAGGGTATAGACCATTTTCGTTTTGTACCAATATCTTTTTACAAACAAAGTGATTTACAATGGTATCGCCTGATACCGTTACATTATAATAGCCTGTCGTATCAGTCCTCTCGTATCGATTGACAGTTGCATATCGCCATACTTTTCCTTCTGACAAAACAGGCATGTATGTTTGTGCTGTAGAGACCATAGCAAACATACAGAATAAAAACGATAGAAGTTTTCTATTTGCCATATCTTTGAAAAATTGAGAGTGGAGAAGCAATAATCGAACTGCCTCTCCACTCGAAAACACACGTTGTTTATTCCTTAATCAATCTGTAGGAATCTGCAAGTTTACCATTTACAAGAAGAGACACAAGATGCATGCCTCTGTCAAGATTAGAAATCGTTGCTGTTACAGAAGGCGAAGTAGATGAAACCTGCAAGGTCTTCTCTTTTGTTCCTGTAAGACTGCTAATGATGATGGTTGCAGACTTATCCAATCCTTCAAGATTTGTCGTGATGGTTACCTGCCCATTTGCAGGATTAGGTGTGCAACTAACTATCTTGTAAGGAGAAACTGCCTTGTTTGAAGCATCAAATGGAGTGTTGGAAAGTTCTGCTATCTTGGCAGATTGCTCATCCACTGTAGCCTGTAACTGTTGAACAGCTTGAACCAACATAGGAATGATGGCAGTGTAGTTAATCATCTTGTGACCTTCTTCATCAGTTTTTACAGCATCAGGCAACACAGCCTCTACTTCCTGAGCAAGGAAGCCATACTGTGTCTGACCTTCTTCTACAGGTCCATTGGCTACCGACGAACCGGATTCTGTAGCAGCTAAAGTCACCGCAGTTTCAGGTTTCCATGTGTAAGAAACAGGACGCAACTGGAGAACAGCATCCAAACCTGTAGTCAAAGGCTTGATGTTGTCCTTTGCACGAGCGTCGGAATAGTTATACACATTTGCAACCTGAATGCTATTGAATGTACTTGTTGCAGAATTGTAGAACACTACTTGATTGCCTGTTCCTGCAAGTCGTGGGTTTGCAGGAGAAATGTCCAATTGGAAGAAGTTGTTAGTCTTACAAGTCCAATACATTCCCAGCCATTTGTTTACTGTCAATCCCAAGTAGTTGTGCTTAGGAGCATTGTTGATGTTGAGGTTACCACTTGAATACGTAATCTGCGCATTCATACCCATAGGCAGCAATGTGAATATTGCCAATGCTGCGCTCTTAAGGAAGAACTTTTTCATTTTGTTTGTATAGTTATTGATTTGACATTTTGAATTCAGTTTCACTGTTGATAGTCGTATCGGAGTCGATAGTTATAGAATCAGCATTTAAGTTGATTGTACCACTTTTGAACGTTACTGGACCACTTGCTTTGGAAGTTGTGACAGAAGAACCAACCTTGATACTTGAACCTGTATAGGTCTTAGGTCCAACAACCGTCTCATTTTGGATATAGACAGAAGTAACAGGTGTACCCTCATTTACATATGGGATTCTGTTGTGTGCAGATACACTTACAGATACATTTGCTGCATGATTCGTTGAATATGTAGCTGTAGTTCCTGTTGTGTATGTTACCTCGCCAGAAACAAGGTCATAGAATGCAATCGTTGCAGTGGTTCCGTTCAGATTTACGCTTACAGCATTACTACCCCTATTGACAGACACATTGGTGAATGCCGTAGGTGCTGCTGTATAGATTTTCATACTTGGATCACCGAAACAATGGAACAATTCTTTTGTGTATGTTGTATAACCAGAATTACGTTTACCATAAGTTTCAGCCAACCTTGCTTGTCCTTGGTTCAGAATTTGCCCTAATTCATAAGTTGGTGTAGGCGTTGCACTAGCAGTTCCACTTGTACCAGGGAATTTTGGATGCAATTTACTTGAAGGCCAAATAGCATCAAACATTCCTTCTGTCAAAGCATCATTATATCCAGAATAACTTAGTTGCGTAGCACCATATATGGCAATACAACCACCATTGGCTTTTTTGAGGAAGGCCTCACAGAAACAATCATCATTGAATTTTCCAGTGAGACAATTCATACTGAATACAACTGGCAATTTATTTCCATTAGATAAAGAACTGATATTACTGATAGTGTAACGAGGGTCACCCCATAAATCAACATTACCATGGTCTCTGTGAAGCACATAGAATGCACCATTATTGATTGCGGAATTTATGTCAGAGGCATTTCCTGTCCAAGGGAATCCGGGCTTCTTCAATTCATCAGGAATAGATTCGCCGAAAGAGTATGTGCCACTATTCCAGTATAAAGGCGTAACACCGCTTTTAGTAGTGTATATTCGCTTGACATTTATACCCTCTGTCAAAAGTGCATTGCGCACTTCTTCTGAAGTTTGGGCAAATCGTCTATCTGCATAGCCGTCATAGTTGGTATCTTGGAAATAAGCACAATTGACACCTGTCTTGTAGAACGAGGCATCGCTTACAGGATTTTTCTCATAGTTGATGATTTTATCCACAACAATATTCGCCTCTGACGCAGTTGCAACAGGCAAACGACCAAACAGTAAATCTGGTGTCAGATCATTATCACCATCCATACATGAATAGTAGAAATCTGTCACATGTGTATTCTTCAGACTTGAACTTTGTCCAGGCACATCAGCATTGTCTCCAACTATCAGAAGATAATACAAGTTGCTATTGGAATTGTATTGCTTCTTTACCTCTTCCTTTACAGAACTTGATGTCCATGAGTCATTTAGTACAATACGTACATCAAAGCCAAGAAGCCTCTTCCAAGACGCAAACTTTTCTACTGAAGTTTTGAACTTGGATGTTGAGATAATCAAATACCCCTTCTTGGCATTTGTCGCTTTTGTATCAGCGAGTGTAACTGGTTGTTGAAAACCATTGATAGTCGTATTGTTGAGAAAATCATCTACTGCATCTAAGCTTTGCGCACTCACGTTAGCATTACTCTTGGTATTAATCTTGACAAAAGTGACCTTGTAGCTAATGCTCTTGTAAGCACGTATGGCATTTTGTTCGTAACTGTATTGGATTGGTGAAACCATAACATCCACAATGCCTTTTCCACGATATACACCCATATTATCCTTGCTTGCTATACTACTTGGCAAGAATCCCTTGTATGCAGATATAGTGGGAACATTGTCCTTTGTGTAGGAACCATTTCCACTATCCGTCAATGGTGGGCGAGCTGGTGATAAAGTATATGGAAGTTCAACATAGAGACTATCTACAACTTTCACATTGACCGAATAACCATCTGGAGCTGTAAAAGAATCTAACCTGTATGGCAGAGCTGGTTTCCGAGGCGTATCTTCCTCACCAAAACCTGCCACTTTCCACATGATGCTCCCTTTGTACAAAGGATCATCAATAATTGTTGCCTTATCAAAAGTGTATGTGACGATGTAGCCATCATCAACACTTTGGACTGTTCTTGTAGGAGGTTGCTTATAAGCACCTGCTACCATGTTCCCATTGCTTAGCGTGATTGTTTGCTGTCCTTTGACAGTACCAACCGAGGCTAAAGCGAGGAAGAATACAAACCAATGTTTCATTTTTGCTGATGTTTTAGTTTTATGTTATAATTGTTTTACTAATGAACGTATTGATTCTAACAAAGAATAAGTATCAACGAGACTTTCAAATGATTGTACTTGTGACATTTTGTTGTCTTCAACCATATCCACGAAGTTTTTGATGGTGTCAAAATATCCTTGTGTGTAAATTTGGTTATTCTTTATCGTAGGTACGAAGTTGTTTCTGCCTAACAAATCTATCGTAACCATTTTTTGTGTATTTATCTTCTCCATTGGCACCCCCATGAATACTAGTTGCTTACTTTGGAATGTTAGACTATCCATCTGTTCCATTTGATAAATACCATGTTGGGTATTAATGGTAAGATGTTCTTTTGCTTCTGTCCAAGAATAAGCAGTAGAGAGTTCAAGAACACCTGTTGCATTGTTGTGTTTGAGCAATAACATCAACGTGTGGTCCTCTATATTCTCAACGCATTTGACTTCTGCTTTTCCAAACAAATATGTCACATAGTCCAATGGGTGTATGTACAAATCCATCATGGCTTCTCCCTCAGGATATGCTCCAGTGAGATATTTGAGATTGTAGGTAACAGGCTTCTTATTCTTAGCCAATTCCTTTTTAAGGATTTGGATTACTGGTGCGTGTCGTTTCTGCAGCCCTACAACAGAAGGAGTTTTTGTTTCTATGGAAATATTGATTAGTTGCATCAATTCATCCATACTTTGGCATGGTGGCTTCTCTATGAATATAGCTTTACCGCTTTTCAACACCTCCGATGCTATATGGAAATGTTCCTGAGGTGTAACCGCCACAAATATGCCTTTAACCTCCTCGTCATCCAAAATTTCTTGTAATGATATTGTAGCACGAACATGAGGATAAGCCGTATTTATTAGTTGAGCTTTGTCTTTTGATTTACAACAAATGTATTTCAATGGAACATGGAGATAACCGAGTACAGGATAAAGGTTACTTGTGCTATGATTACCAAAACCGACAAAAGCATACATGCCTTTCGGCACTTGTTGCAATTGCTTGATGCTCCGTATATGCTTGTAACGTTCTATGATATTCTTTATATATTTCATATTTTTCTGATCCGTTTGATCTGTTTTCTATATGTCATCTTGCTATTGTTTGTCCATTGGTATTTACCATAAAAGATTTCTATGATTCTTTTCGGAAAGACCCTTTCTAAATTTCGCAATAGTATCAAGTCAAACTTACGATGAAAGTTTATCCAACACGCATTACACTCTTTGGAGTATCTACATTGGATTTGTTGAGTATTCCGTGAATTGAAAATCTCATCCAACGAGTTTTCATGAATGTTACCAAGCTTGACATTTAGATTTTGGCAAAGTGGTACATCACCATTGGAATGTATCACTAACTCACTGAATATGCTTTGACAACGAAGTCTCAGATGTCCATTTCTCCATTCTTCATACAATGCAACAAAATCAAAGTTTTCCTCTGTATCATGTATATTTTGTGGAATATTTTGGATGAAATTTGACAAATCCGCTGCAAGGAGGTCTGCTTTAGTATCAAAGAAGTCCATTGTGCCGTATATGCCGATGCGTACATCTATGTTATATTCTCTTGCCATATTGATGACATACTCCATATCGGTAAAACTATTCCATGGTGAAAGACAGAACATCAATGAGAGTGGTACCACGTTATTCAAGGCTTTCACGACTTCCACCACTTTGTCATGCCCATCGCATCCTCTCATCTCTTTGTAAACCTCTTTGTTTCCATCAAGTGATACATACAAATGGACTGGATGATATTTCCGAACCGCCTCTATGACTCGTTGTGGTTTCAAACAGTTAGACAACAGCGTGTAGTTGGGGTGATTATTCATAAACCACTCCATGATGGCATCTGCCTCTGGATGGAGGATAAACTCTCCTCCTTCCAATCCTACCGTTGTGTTTCTTGTTACACACTTGCTTTTCATCACATTCTTGATGTCTTCAAGAGAAAGATGTTCCACTGGTTTTTGCCAAATTGAACAATGCTTGCAACGAGATTGGCATTTTGTGGTAGAATATATCATCAGCGTACTCAACTTCTTATGTCGAGGACGGATGATGTTGTTGAGGTATAGCACCCCATTATGTATGTAGTCTCTTGTTTTGTACATGTTGTCTTTAGAAACTTTTGTGCTTCTATTAGAGAAGATGCTACAAAAGTCCTAAAGACTGCATAAGGTGCGAAAAATTACCATGTAAATCTTATTCCGAATGGAACTGAAATAGAGAATGGATGTTCTGTCCAAATGGTGTGAACAGTACTTCCATTAGGAATATACCAGTTGAATGACGGCTCCAAATACATGCTCCAGTTTGGTGCGAAATTGTATTGTAAACCAGTACCTACGCCAACAGACCACTGCACAGATGGAGTGAAATGCCATGAATCTTTGTATGGAACAGTTGTACCTGTAACGTATTGCTCGTTATTCTTTCCATACATTGGTATATTAAATATAATTCCAACAGAAGAATAAGCAGACCAATTCTTGGAATTAAACCATTTGTAAGATGTACTCAAAGGTATTCCCAAGTAATGAACTTTTTGGACTCTATTTATAAAGTACTCACCTTCACCCAATGTGAAATTAGATTTCAAAAGTGAATATTGTATGCCTGTTCCCAAACTCCAGTTCTTTCCTATATTTTTTGTCAGTGATATACCAAAAGTTATAGGTTTGTCATGTTGTTCGTGCTCCACAATCTTTCCACTGTTATGCTTTGCGATTGTCATAAGTGCCAACGTGTCAGCAGACATACCTTCATGTTCTTTCTGTTGAAGATGCTTGTAATAATCCTCCCATGTTGAAATCTCATTTGGTATTATAGGTGTAGGTCCGTCTGGGTCTGGTAAGCCATTATTGTTTGACGCTATCAACTTATAAACATTTTGAGCCAGAGCTGAACCTAAAGAACCTGTAGCAAGGAATTGCCACTTGTTCTTCTTATGTCTTGTCGTGTCTGCCACTATATAATTCTCGATTTGAGGGATAAACATACTTGTCGTATCAGACAAAGTTGTGTCTCTCTCCTCAATGATTATTGCTATATTGCGAATCGTATCTTCATTTTTCCATTCATTGCTTTTCACTATAGAATCCAAAGATATTTCACGTATCTGTTTCTTTTTGGTAATAAAAGTGTTTGCTACATACCGATTAGTTTGAGAGGATATTGACTCTAACTCTGGTTTGTCTATTTTGTTATTATTCTTTCTTTCCACATTGGCTGTAGTCAGTTTCTTCTCTTCTACAGTTTTCTTCCAGAATAAATATTTACATAGAGGAATGCTGATAAGGATGATTGAAATGGCAGCCAATGCACGTTTGTCTATCATGTTACGTAACATCGCCTTTGCTCTTGCCAATTGTGAAGAGGAGCTATGAGGTTCGATACCAAGTTTATCGGCTATCTCTTTATGCGAGAACCCTTCTATAACAGACATTCTGAACACTTTACCATATCCTGTAGGTAAGCTGTTGATAAGTTCTAAAATATCATTCTCATGCAATAAGGAATCTGTTTGCAATGCTCCTTCAACCTCCAATTCTTCATCCATAATAGAAGAAAAAGGGATAGTTTGTAGTTTTGATTTTTTCTCCAAATGCTTAAGTGCTGTATTTTTTGTGATGGCAGCACACCATTCTTTGAACTTGGAATTATCCTTTAGTTTACTCAATGAGTAATATGTAAGGACAAAAGCGTCCTGGACGAGGTCATTTATCGTGTCCTCGTCCTCCTTAGTGATACTGAAACAAATACTTCTCATCATAGGAGAGTATCTTTCGTAGATTATTTTCAAAGCGTCAGTATCACCCGCTTTTACTTTTTCCAATAACTTTTCTATTTTCATGTTGGGGGATGCTTATTATGCACCATTTTATAAGATACGAGAAAAACAGAAAAGACTGCGTGAGTAAATCTTAAAGAAATTTAAATACTGAAATTTTGATTAAATATAGGCAATACTTGGCTGAACGAATAAATGTTATAGCATTATCTCATTAATTTGATTAGACTTATAGGATTGACACTCTTGCCATCCTTTTTGCATGTAAGATGAAGATGACAGCCAGTGCTGCGACCAGTATTGCCAGTAACACCAACAATGATACCGGGAAATACACTTTCACCTTTACGGACTATGATTGAAGACAAATGACAATAGCTGACGTGGTAATTGCCATGCCTCAATGTAACATAGTTGCCAGAACGATTATCATACCCTACCTTTTCGACAATACCATCCATCATGGCATAGGCAGGTTCGTTCTTCGCACGAAGATCCAAGCCGTTGTGCCATGACAGTTTGCCTGTAAATGGGTCACGACGATAGCCGTAAGGACTGGTGACCTTGATAGATTTCAGTGGATAAGTGATGCTTGGATAGCTGCTTATCCACTGTTTTTGTTTGCTATCCATTGAGTCTGTTTCCTGTTGAAGTAGATTGGCTTGTATAGAATCTACAGGTTGATTGGCAGGAAGCAGAAACTTCTCCTCAACTTTCTTGACTTTGTAACGGCATGCGTTATCGCTGACGGTATTGAACTGCGCCTTTGCACTCGATACCGCCAGACAACTTATTGCCCATAATGCAACTATTTTCCTTTTCATAGTGCAAAGTTAGGGAAAGAAATCAAGAGTGATTGTCGATGCTATAAAAGTATAACATAAAATAAGATTAAAGTATGATTGAGAGTATGAAATGATGATATAATCATAATAAAACGGAAAAGATTGGGCAGAGGAGCGTAGGCTTTCTTGTATTCATTACTCTTGGGCTATCTTTGCATAAGACAAACTGCACTCGGCAATAAGAAAGTAAACTTTCATTGCGCTCGTTTGCATTGTCTTTGCATGGCTATATGCAAAGTATCATTCAAAATATAATCAGAATATGAAAAGAAACTCATTTGAAGAAAGCGAAGTGCCATATCAGACACTTGCAAAGTTTGGACTCACCCACGAGATGATAGAAGACCTGCCGATGCACGCATTGGAGGACATCAGTAATGGGCGTCCATCGCCAGTATTGCCTGTGAGCATGGAAGTAAACGAGGGTTACAGTATCAAGAGCAGAACACGGTTTGCCTTGGTGAGAATGGCAGATGGAAACGTAGATGTGATGTTCTATCCTGTGTTGAAGTATGCCCCATTGGACAAATTCACCAAGGAGCAGCAGGAACTGTTGAAGCAGGGCAAGGCTGTGGTGGCAGATGTGGATATGCCAGATGGCACACATGTCAAGGCATTTGTACAGATTGACGGAGAGACCAACCAAGTGATGGCTGTGCCGACACCTGTGATTGGTAGAAACTTGCAGGTGCTATCTGACGAACTCAGTCTTGGAGGAACGGAGCTAAAGAGCATCCAAAATGGCGAGGCGCTGACATTTGCCGTAGAAGACGAACCTGTAACAGTAGGCATCGACCTGAAGAGCGACACAGGCATCCGATTCGCCAACGGTGATGGTGAGCAGTGGCGCAAGGAAGGCAAGCGAGAGTGGGACAAATATACCTTCGGCATCTATGGCTGTTGGGTAATGGACGATGACGGTAATCTCGACTATGTTCCAGAGGAGGAATATACCGAAGAGTTATGGAATGAGCAAAAGAAAGCTGCCGGAAGACATGCATCGGCTGTCGTAAGGAAGTAACGTGAAACATCAAACTTAGGGAAGAAATGAGAAAAGGACCATATTATACAGAAGACATCCTTGTGGATAAGATGCAGAGCGGTGAATACGGTTGGCTTGATTATGTGAACCATTTCAGTGAGGAATGGCAGAACGAGTATGAGGAATACTGCAAGGAACACGCCCTGTGTATCGGCAACGAGAGTGCGGAACAGTTTGTGAAGTACAAGGACGAGCTGTTGGAGCAAGGAATGGAAACAGAGAACGCTTAATACAATCATGCTATGGCGATAAGAAAGAACTTGAATCCACGGCAGATGGACATACAACCAGAGATGCGTGACATCCTGATGCGCAATGGTATGCAAGCTCATATCATTGCCAACGGTGATGGTTATCAGTTAGCGGTACAGGGACACGACTCCCCACTACTGACCTATAACCTCACCGAGAAACAGATGTTGGCATTGACCGATTGGGGAACCAACTCTGCTAACAAGAAGGCATATAACACCTTTACCAGCATCATAGGCAAAGACTTCTACATGCCAAGAAACCTTGTCCATGCAAGGAACGCTAACGGAAGAGTGGCAATGGGACTGCATGGATATAGGATTGGTGCAGGAGAGTACGGCAGATTGGGATGGAGTCCAGAGTTTTTGGGTTGGACACCGAGGATGCAGGACGGTTATCATCTGAGACGTGTCGGCGGACAGATGTTCTATGCAGGAGCACCGATGGTAGCGGAAAGACCTGACAGAAGACTGAAACCTGGTGAGTTAACTTCTGGAGGTTATGGCTTTTACTATAAAGGACAGCAACAAGCAGCACCACAAGCAGACGTATTACAAAACCTGCAAGCCGTGATGACACCTGTAGAAACACGTCCAAGAAGTCAAGAACCAGCCAAACCATACAAGGAGCTGATAAGCTCACCTGTATATTTCTCCAACGATCAATGGCAGGAATGTCTGTCTTCACACGGTATCATCATCGATGAGAAGACAAAGACACTCACCATCCAGTCAGAAAGCACCAAGAGTGATATGGTGTATGACTTGACCGACGATGAATTGAAGGCATTGACCAACAATTCTGTCAAGCAAGTGCCAGTAGCCAAACGACTGGATATATTGAATAATGTCATCAAGGATGATTTCGCCGACAAGATAACGATGGATATGCTCAACACCAAGGAGCGCATCCATATAGGTTTGCGCCCAGAGGTGCAGCAGGAGTTGGACTGCAAGATGCAGTTGCAGGCAACAGTAGAACCATTGCAAGTGCAGCAAGAACCT
The DNA here is from genome assembly GCA_963594575.1 of Lachnospiraceae bacterium. GTDB lineage: Bacteria > Bacteroidota > Bacteroidia > Bacteroidales > Bacteroidaceae > Prevotella. The sequence goes on from CAVBFV010000425.1 coordinate 19,601, forward strand.
ATGAACAATAAAGTAGGTATCGTAGATGGGATGGATTTGGACGAGAGCAAGGGATGGTTCCGTGAAGGCAAGCATGGCAGAGAAGTAACAGTTGGCGAGATACGAGTGGAGCCAGCGGAGCTGGAAGGCAAGTACCGCATGACAGCCATCATCAACGGAGAACGAGTAAGCCATGAGATAACGCAGAAGCAGTATGACAAGTTCATGGCAGTGGATGACTACCATCGCATGAAACTCTTTTCCAAGATATTCGGTGAGGTGGATATGAAAGACCGCACCAGTTTGGGAACCAAGATAGGAGCGGCACTGTTAGCAGGATTGGGCGTTGCAGCCGAAGTCGGCAGTGAACTACATCGTCCACATGGCGCACCTGTAGTGATAGTTGACCACCATCATGGTGCAGCACCTGCACCACCTCGTCCCTACTTCAAACCAGGAGTAGATACACCGATGGATGTGGCGGCGAGAAACTTTGAGGCAGCCATGAACCAAGAGGTATTGCATCCCCACATGGGGAAAGGACTATAACGGAATATGCTTATGGCAAACAACGAACTGACATACAATGACTTCTTGCAGCGACTGAACATACAGGAGCTGTTGGTAGACGCAGGCTATCAGTTGAACAAACGAGATGGCTTGCGCTATCCGTCGTATGTAAAGGTGGACAGTCATGGACAGCGAGTGAGAGGCGACAAGTTCATTGTCACTGGCAATGGCAAGTGCTGTTTTCAACCACCAGAGCAGAAGAACTACAACGTGATAGGTTTCATCAAGGAGCATCCGATGCTGTTTGACGACTATAAGCCAGGGATGTCATTGGACAGACTGGTGAATGTGGTATGCAACAGACTGTTGAACAATCCCATTGATGTGCGTGAAAGCAGAGTGGCAGAACCCAAGCGAGATGCCAAGCCCTTCAACCTGTCAGACTATGACATCTTGCGTTTCAACCCAAGGGAAAAGGACACTCAACGGAAACACTATCCTTATTTCAAGGAAAGAGGCATCAACATGGGGACGCAGTTTGCCTTCCACAAGCACTTCTTCTTGGCGATCAAGCATCGAAATGACGGACTGAGCTTTGCCAATCTCGCCTTTCCACTGTCCTTGCCGTCCAAGCCAGATTGCATCGTTGGATTGGAAGAACGAGGCAGACCCAAGCGAGAGGACGGTAAGGCATATAAGGGAAAAGCGGAAGGAAGCAACAGCAGTGAAGGACTATGGATAGCCAACCTGACAGGTAAGCCCTTGAAAGAAGCCACAAATATTATATGGTTTGAGAGTGCCTATGATGCCATGGCAGAGTACCAAATCAACCCGGTGAAGAGCGTGTATGTCTCGACAGGAGGCACACCTACAAAGGGACAAATAAAGGGAATGCTGGAAGAGACCCGACAAGCAAGCCATTATTTGGGCTTTGACAAAGACGAGGCAGGACGTGGCTTTGTGAAGAACTTCAAGACTATCGCAAAGGAAATGGGATTTGCAGACTTCACGGTGCAAGCCTATCATCCCTTAGGACAATACAAGGATTGGAACGATGCCTTGCTTGGCAAACGAGACCAACGGTTGATAGACCAAGGAGAGATAGACTTCGACTATTTCGAGTTTGCCAAGGCGCAAGAGGCTGAGAGGCAACAAGAGCAGGAACGGAAACAGAAGGAAAAAGAGGAACGGACATCGGGCTTCCGCAGATGAAGCACGGTGTCATTATCAAAAAGGAGAACTATGCAGCAGACATATCGGTATAGAAACATCATCATCAAGCCTCATTGGATGCAGTTTGTGATAAACGAGCTGCACTTGCTTGTGCTTATAAGCGTAGGCTTTGTATATGCAGGTATTGATGATGCCGTTCTCTCCACTTTGGTGTTTGTCCTCTCTGTCTTGCTTTCCCTATGCTTGGCATATCGGCTAGCCTATATGTGCAGGATGCGATATGTCATCGGCAATGAACAACTGGTATATGAGCATGGCGTGTTTCATCGGGAAGTGGATTATCTGGAACTATACCGTGTGGTGGATTTCAACGAAAGTCAAACTTTCATGCAGCAACTATTCCGACTGAAAACCGTGAGCATATATTCTGGAGACAGAACGACACCAAGGCTTAACATTATCGGAGTACCGATGAAGGAAAACTTGGTAACAACCATCAGAGAACGAGTAGAAACCAACAAACGCAGTAGGAGCATCTATGAGATTACAAATAGGTAAGATATGGTTGATAGCAATTATCGGCATAGCAACGGCATCGGAAGCCAAGGCACAAGTGGTGTCATCCAATCCCTTGGAATGGATGGCATTGGCAGAAGGCAACGAACAGATCAACGGTGAGATTGAAAAGCAAATCAACGGACAGACCAAGACGGCGATGTTGCAGAACACGATGGCAGCTGAGTTTAACCAGATACACAAATGGGAGAAGAAGTACAACAGCTACTTGAAATCAGTGAACGGCTATGCCTCGTCGCTAAAAGCCTGTACCCATCTGTATGATGATGGCGTGAAGATTTTCATCACGCTCGCCAAGTTGAAGACAGCTATTGTCAATAATCCGCAGGGCATTGTGGCAAGTATGAGCATGAACAACCTGTATATCGAGACGGCAACGGAACTGGTATCGGTTTTCAATCTGCTGAATGATGCCGTGGCAAAAGGTGGAACGGAGAATATGCTAACAGGAGCAGACCGCTCCAAGACTTTGTGGGCATTAAACGACAAACTATCTGCTTTCCAAAAGAAGCTCAACAAACTGTATCTGAGCATCCGCTACTATACCATGAGTGATGTGTGGAATAATGTCACGGCAGGGATGATAGACAGAAGTAATGGTGAGATTGCTACGCAAGCATTGGGGCGTTGGCGGAGAGCTGCCAAAGTCAGTACACCATAATAATATAAAAGTATTTGAGTATGAGAACATGGATATTTTGCTTTGGCATAATGTTGCTTTCCGTCTGCAAGGTGCAAGCCCAGAACGACCCCGTGTTGGCAGGAATGATATACGCATATACAGACAAGGCAGAAAAGGAGTTAAAGAACCAGGAGAAGGTGATGCTGATGCAGACCACCGGGCATATCTGGTTGAAAGAGGAAGTGGAAGGAACCACCAATCTGCAACGAGAGTTCAATAACTACTTGGACTCGTTCCGCTCCATCGTAGTGTATGCCGCACAAGTGTATGGCTTCTACCATGAGATAGACCGACTGGTGGATAACTTGGGAGGCTTCACCAAGCAACTGGACAAACATCCGAGCAATGCCATTGCTGTGGCACTGTCAGCCAAGCGCAACAAGATCTATCGGGAGTTGATTATGGGCAGCGTGGAGATAGTGAATGACATCAGGCTTGTATGCTTGTCGGGCAACAAGATGACCGAGAAGGAACGAGTGGAAATCGTTTTCGGCATCCGCCCCAAACTGAAGGTAATGAACAAAAAGCTGCAACGGCTGACCAAGGCGGTGAAGTATACCTCGATGACAGACATCTGGGCAGAGATAGAGGAAGGTAGCCACGACAAGGCTGACAAGAAAACCATCGTGAAGGACTGTATGAACAGGTGGAAGCGGAACGGCAAGATTAGATAACAACAAAAAGATACGACTATGAGTATATGGGCAAAAATAGCAAAGTATGGCGGCAGTGCCTTGAAAGGTGCAGGTAGTGTCGCCAAGCAAGGACTGAAATCTGCAAGCAATACGGCTGTGCATCCCACCCAAGCACTAAGAGGCGCAGGAAGTGCAATGAAAACAGCCGCCGTGGGCAGCGCAGCAGGATATGTGGCATGGCAGAACCTTGTCAACGACAAGAGCATGGTGGAGATAGCCAGTGACGTGGTGGTCGGAAAAGACACCACGGAGAAAATATCCGAAGCCGTGGAAGATGTAAAAGGATTGAAGAACAAGGCAGGGGAAGCCGTGGATGCGGTAAATGGAGCCATGGGCGACATCAACAGCAAGTGGAGCGGAATGAGTAACTTTTTCCGTGGCATCTTCGGAGGAAACGGACTGGAGATGTTCGGCAACTTTTTCAAGAACTTAGGGAAAGGCAACGTGTCGGGACTGAGCCTTGCAGGACTGGTGACAGCGGCGTTTCTCACCTTCGGGCGCTTCGGATGGCTTGGCAAGATAGCAGGAGCCATGCTCGGCATGATGCTAATCGGCAACAACTCCAACATCAAGAATATCGTCAGTGGTGATGGCGGTCAGGGAAGAAATGTGAACGAAGCAGAAACGACCGTACGCAGTGGCGGCATGAAACGATAAACATAAAAACGACAACAACATGAGATATACAGAAGAAATGATGCTGCAATCAAAAAGCGGCTTTTGCATGCCCTTTGAGGAACGAGGCAAGGATGTGGAACTGACACTTGGCTATGGAAAACAGAAGCATCCTGTAACAGGAGACGAATTTTTCCACCACGGACTCGACTTTGAAGCAAACCACTATCTGCTGTCAGCCTTGGCAAGCGGAACGGTATCGGGCATTGGCAATGATGCGACACACGGCATCTACCAAGTGATACGCTACGGCAAGTATGAAGTGACCTACGCCCATCTTGCCAACGTGTTCGTGAACTTCGGCCAGACAGTAAAGGCAGGAAACATCGTGGCTTTAAGTGGCAACAGACTGCATTTTGAGGTAAGGTTTGACGGCAAGGAAATCAACCCTATTGAGTTCTTGACGATGCTATATGGCAATGTGAAGGCAATGGAACAGACTGGTAAGACTGGTTTTCCTGAGTTTGAGACCTACGACATGAATATAGTCACACAGTATGACAAAGATCAGAAAGAGATAGAAGAACTGATGCTACGCTTCATGCCATCGTATATGGAAGACCTGTATAAAGGTATGTATGTGACACCGCAACATGCAGAGCAGTCGCTGAGAAACATTTTTTCGCTATCTGCAGCGAAACACTATTTCTATGAAGCTATGCCATCCATCAGCAATCCATTAGGCATCGGGCAGAGAGCCATGCCCTTGGCTTGCAAGGTGCAGAACCTGCTGATAGCAGATTTCTTGAATTATCTGGCATTGCGACATGGCATCTATCTGTCCACATTGAGCGAAGTTCTAAAAAAAAACTCCATAACGAAGCCATAAGGACAAGTGGCATCATCGACCCACTTGCTGATTTGGACATCGATGTTCAGAGCTTCGACATTCCTAGAGTGGTAAGCGTCTATCCCGACCGTGCAGGAGTGAGATGGTGGACAAAGGCGTGGTTCAATAACCGAGAGGAAGGAGAATGCTCCGTGGAGATAGAACTGCAACAAGCCATCCTCTTCATCCATGACAGAATAGAGAAGAACGCTTGGCTGGAGGAATACTTTCCAAAACAGATGGAAGTGTATCACCAAGCCATCGAGCAGACAAGAGAACAGATATTAGGTCAACTAAACGTAACGCTATAATGAGTACAATCAAGAACCCGACACGCTTTGCCGAACTGGAGTATTGCCTTCAAGGATATTTTGACTGCAAGCTGGCACCTGTGATGAAACAGGTGCGAGATGACTTGACGCACAAGCAACTGGAGGAAAGAGGCAGATACCAGAGCAGTTTGGCAGGAGTGCTTGCTTCTGCCAATCCGTATGCCGACAACACGGAATTTGTGCTGAAACAGACAGGCAAATGGAACAGCAAAACCACAGAGGACTACTTGGAGATGTGCAACCAGAAGATATGGAAGGATAAAAACATCGTGAAGGACTTGGCTCTTCTTGCTGGCGAGTGGCGCAATTCCGTGGTGAAGGAAATTGGACGAAGCAAATATGACGCTTTGTCTAAAGCCTGTGGCGAGGACTTGGCATACGCATACGTTGCGCAAAGGATGGAAGACCTGATGATTGGGAAGCTCGTCAAGGACAATACACCCAAGTCAACGATGGACTACATTTTGCGAAAGGCAGCACAAAACAGCATCTGGGGACTGCAAGAAGAGCTCCTGAAATCACCATTGACGGCAGAGATAGAGGCTCGTGGCGAGCAAGCCTACAAGCCAAGCAAGACGGAGAAGTTTGCAGGAAGGGCTACCGCCTCTGTAGTGGATGCCGTGACCATGGGCGGTATCGGTAGTTGGAAGTCATTGGCTACCTTGGTGGGGAGCGACATGGCATTGGGCTATATCCTCGATTCCAAGAAGGGAAACGGCGAACAGCGGAAAGAGCAAGCCATGGAATTGAGCATCAGCAAGGGCGTGTTCGGACAGAACGGCAATGCCTTCACTGGTTTTCGCTCACAAGCCAAGAAAGTGAATGCCACCGACAATGGCTATGTCAAGACGCTCAACAGCAAACTCCATAACAAGATACATATCCCACAAAAAGCATTTACGCCTATGGCATGGACAGATAACAGTTTTAAGTTTCCTTTCCAAAAAGAGCAAGAGAAACGGAACGATCCGAAATACAAGAATGTACCGCTGATAGTGGCACCCGGCAAGGAAGATGCCTATCTGGAAGAGAAAGCCAAGCACGACGCAGCCAAGGTTGCAGAGGCTGAGCGCATCATCCAAGAAAAGGAAGAGGCGCAACAAACAGAAACTGATGAACAACAGCAAGCGCAATCAGAGGAAGAACTGCAAGAACAACCTGAAAATGATAACAGTAATGGTTGGGAAGGACTGTTGAAGAACTTCGGATTGAATGGTTTCAGCGACATCGGCAATAATCTCGGTTATGTGATAGCCATGTTGCCCGACATCCTTGTTGGACTATTCACTGGCAAGACGCAATCATTGGGCTTGAAGGCCAACATGATGCCGATAGCCGCCATCCTTGCTGGAATGTTCGTGAAGAATCCGCTATTGAAGATGACTCTCATCGGTATGGGCGGTGCCAACCTACTGAACAAGGCAGGACATGAAGCATTGGCAAACAAACGGGAAGGCAATGATGGAAATGCTGTATCATACGGTAATACAACAGCACAAGCAGTGCAATATAAGTCCTATCCAGACGAACCATTGAATCCTCGAATAGCCAACCCTGTGCTACAAGGCAACTGTTTAGTGGCAACCATCGACCGAGTGCCATACACCATCCAACTGCCAGAGCATGTGGTTGGAGCATATCAAGCAGGAGCCTTGCCACTCAATACCCTCGCCAATGCCGTGCTTGCCAAAAATGACCAGATGAGACAGATGGCAGAACGCAACTATGGCGAGCAAGAAGTGAGAAGTGTGAGAAACGAGGCGATGGAAAATGCAGAGCGGCGAGAAGTTATTCAACGTTCAAGATAAATCGTAAAACAATCATACAATGAAAGAGAAAAGTCCACAAGAAAAGAATGCGGCGGAGCGTCAGGTGTCACTGATCACCGAAGCCCTGTCGAAAGCAGCCGACAACAAGGGTGTCTGGCTGAACGAGCAAGGAAAGCAATATCCACGGTTTTACCCAAAGGGAGCGGCAGTGAGTCCGTTCAATGCCCTCGTGATGGGATTGAACTCCGACAAGAACGGATTTTCTACAAATCTTTACACGTTATTTAGTGAAGCCAAGAAGCGAGACGAGTCTGTGATGGCGCATGAGAGAGGCGTGCCGTTCAACTGGTATGCGTGGAACAAGTATGTGAACCGACACAATCCAGAGGACATCATTGGCAGAAAGGACTACCAGGAATTGTCGGCTACCGATCAGACACAGTACAAGGGCATACATAATCGGGAAATACGAGTGCTGTTCAATATCGACCAGACCATGCTGCCACTAAAAGACAAGGAGAAATATGAAGAAGTGGTGAAGGCGAATGTCGGTACGAATGAAGACAAGGCATTGCGTAGCCAAGTGAATGACTTCATCCAGAAGATGAAGGACAACCTGATGGCGGTGCGCAAAGACGGAAGCGGAGTGGCACATTATGACACAGAAAAAGATGCTGTGTATATGCCAAAACAAGAAAACTTTGAGCAATATAGCGATTATGTGCAGGAGATGCTGCGCCAAGTGGTGAGTGCTACAGGACATCAACAGCGACTGGCAAGGGAAGGCATGGTGATGAAGAACGGCATTGCGCCATCGGAGGATGCCGTGAAGCAAGAGAAACTGGTGGTGGAACTCGCTTCGGGCATCAAGATGATGGAAATGGGTATGCCTGCCAAGATTTCCAAGGGGAATATGGGATTGGTAGACTACTGGAACCGCGAATTGAAGGAAAATCCATGTCTGATAGATGCCATAGAGAGTGATGTGAACAATGCCTTGGACGTTATCCGCAAGGCAGAGCGTGGCGAGAAAATAGAATATTCATCCTTGAAAAACGAGCAGCAGACCACCGAGATGCAAGCGCAGATGCCAAAACACTACTTTGTGGCAGACGAGATAGCCAAGCATCCTGATAGCGAGAAGAAGTTTGTGGTGATTGTAAGAGACAAGGAAAACAAGAGTGCCGATGTGATATTGCCGGCAGGAGCATCATTGGAAGTGAACAACGAGGTGTCGGGCATGAGCAAGCAGCGCATTGAACATGCTTTACAGAAGGAAGGTTTTCTGTCTGTCAAGTTCTATAATCCCAATGGTGCATTAGGCTACCATCCTGATGACGGCTATTTTGCAGGAAAGGAAATCACCGTTGCAAGACTGAAGAACTGGCAGTTGGAGGACATATCCAAGATAGAAGTAAGCGATGCCGTGAGCCAGAGCAAGCAAGTGGGCTTCGACCGCATACAGATGGTGCAGGATGACAACAAGCGTTGGGCGATGTATATCAAGCCAGAAGGACAAAAGGCATTCTCTATCTATCCCGACAAGGCGGATTTGAACCGCTTCTTCACCACATTGAAACAGGCGCAGGACACGATGGACAGTCTGAAAGTGGAACTGGCACAGAAATACTATGCGATGGCAGAGACAAAGCCTGACCTGAAGGTGGACTTGTTCGGCAGCGGTCAGCACAACGAGGTGGACATGAATCGCATACAGAAAGTGAACGTGTTCAAGGCAAAGAACGATGTCATTCTGTGTGCAGCCACCATTGATGGCGCAGACAAGTTGCAGCCTCGTGTGGTATCGCCAAGCCAATGGCAACGGATGTGGATAGCCGAAGACAAAAACGAGTATAAGAAACATCTTGCAGCAACCTTGTTTGCTGACATCCTGCAGAAAGGACAGACGCTGGAGCAGACTGCATCTGAAAAGGAAGTTGAGGAAACCAAGGTGAAGCAAGAAACGCAAGTCTCCACCGATAAGCATGAGGAAGAGCATCGAGAATATCATGAGGAAGATAACAAGCAAGCTTCCTCTGAGGAAAAGAAAGATATTAGGGAAGAGAAGGATGCGACTGTTCAAAGAGATAATAACGCTACTGTGGAAAAGAAGGAAGAAACAAAGGGTAAGCAGAAGGAAGAGAACAAGGACTCTCCCATCATGAAGCAATGGAAGGAGTTGAAAGCCAAGCATCCTGATGCTTTGCTGCTGTTTCGTGTAGGTGATTTTTATGAGATGTATGAACAGGATGCCAAGCGAGGAGCGGAAGTGTTGGGGATTACATTGACAAAGAGAAACACCCAAGCTGGTCCCTACATGGCTGGCTTTCCACATCATGCCTTGGACACCTATCTGCCCAAACTTATCCGAGCAGGAGAACGAGTAGCTATCTGTGACCAGTTGGAGGCACCCAAGCAGAAGCAAGAGGAGCAAAATACTGAGGAACAGCAGCGTTCTGGCGGTATGAAACGATAATAATGAGGATATAAAGACATGAGCAAGAATCAGCAATATGCAGAAAGATATGCTGCCGAGGCGATGGAGCAGATGAAGCGATATGGCATCCCTGCCTCCGTCACCTTGGCGCAAGGCATCTTGGAAAGCCGTAATGGACAGAGTGAACTGTCGCAGTTGGGCAACAACCACTTTGGCGTGAAGGCTTCGAAAAGTTGGTTGAAGAACGGTGGCGATTATCTTGTCTATACCGATGACAAGCCGAATGAGAAGTTCTGCAAGTATGCCACGGTGGGTGACTCATACGAACACCATTCCAATATATTGAAGAACAGCAGCCGCTACAGCCAATGCTTCAAACTCTCTCCCGATGATTACAAGGGATGGACAAAAGGCATTGAGCGAGGCGGTTATGCCACCAGTGGAGGATATGCAGCCAGTTTGCAAAAGATTATCGAGATCAATGGATTGCAGAAGTATGACCAACAGGTGATGCGAGAGATGAGGGCTGAGGGCAAGAAGTTCGGCGTAGAACAGAATGCAAGGACTTCAGCAACGGTATCGTCTTCGGTATCGCCATCCAATAATGACGAAAAGAAGCAAACAGCATCTCAAACACTTAACGGCAAATACTCATTCCCTGTGAAAAGGGACGAGTTCTTGTTTGTCACTTCTCCATTCGGTATGCGTCAAGACCCTATGGACAAAAGCAAACAGCAGATGCACAAGGGCATTGACATCAGAGCCAAGCATGATGATATGCTGGCTACAGAGAATGGCGGCAAGGTGGTAGCTGTGAACCACAATGCCAATACTGGCGGTGGCAAGTCTGTGACAGTGGAATACGCAAGAACGGACGGAAGCAAGGTGCAGACCACCTATATGCACTTGGACAGTATCGTCGTGAAGGTGGATGACGAGGTAAAAGCAGGACAGAAGTTGGGTGTATCTGGCAATACTGGAACGCGAACCACAGGTGAGCATCTGCATTTCGGGGTGAAGACCATATCGGCAGACGGCAAGACAAGGGACGTGGATCCTGCATCGTACTTGGCGGAGATAGCGCAGAAAGGCAATCTGAAGCAACAAGCATTGTATAACGGCAATGACCTGCTGGCAAAATACAAGGGAAATAGTTCGGCTGTGGACACGAGTCTGTCACCTGACGATTGGATGAAGAAACTGCTTTCATCCGAGGACGCAAGAACAGGATTGTCAAGTGCAGACCCGATAATGGGATTGGTGACTACCATGTATAGCAGTCTGCTTGCCCTCGCTGTGCAAATAGACAGTAAAAGCGAGGAAGAGCAAAAAGCGCAAATCTCAGAAGCTGTAAGCAAACGGCAGGTGGACTTGAAACCGTTGATGCCGACTATGAAGGAGTGCGTGCTGAGTGTTGGCGACAATGGAAAGGCTGTGTTGCAAGCGGACAATGGCACTACCAAAGTGACGAGAGAGCTGACCAATGCTGAGTTTAGCAGACTATCGCAAGTGTTGGGTGATACCAATCTAAGTAACGAAGCCAAGAAGATGCGTATAGCTGGAATGGTGAATACTATCGTGTTGACGCAACAGGCATCGCAAAACTATGAGCAAGTCCTGGAACAGCAAGAAGGTCAAAGTCAGACAATGCAAAGAAAGTAAAGACATGAAGGAAAAAATGAAAAGATGGTTAGCGGTAGCGGTTCCACTATTGATGGGATTGTCGCTATTTACGGCAGTGGCATATGGTGCCTTTTTGTTGGGCGGAGTGTATGCAGCTGTCGGATATATCGGGTTCAATGTCATGGTGGGAGTCTGGCTGTTTCGGGAAATCACCAAAGCACCCATGATGGATGATTGACATTTGGAAATAATCAGATACTTGAAAGTTCCACATCTTGGTCGATTGAAAACGAATAAAAAAGTATTTGAGCTATGATTAAATGTAACGTAAGTGTGTGCGGAACCGTCAGCAAGGCTGCAGTGGTTCGCAAAGGAAAGGACGGAATGCCGTTTACTACATATTCCGTAGATGTGGTGGTGCCAGCCAAGAAAGGTATCAACAAGACGGTGATGGTAAGCTGCATCATGGATGGAGATTGTGCCGAAGCTATCGTTGTGGGCAATCGCATCGATGTGAAAGGTGTGCTTACCTTCAAGAAGAAAGACGACAACCTGTATTTCAACTTGAAAGGAATCGAAGTGAGCCAGTCTGCTGCAGAAAACAAGGATGGCATCGTGGGAGATATGGACTTCAAGGGCAAAGTCGGTAAGGATATTGATATGAAGAAGGACAAAAATGGGAAGGCTTTCCTGATGTTTTCTGCTTTCAGTGCAGAGAAGATTGGAGAAGAATTTGCTTTTACATGGGTGCGCTTTGTCCGTTTCTCGGAAGAAAAGGAAGAATGGCTTCAGTCGAAAGCCACCATCGAGGCAAAGGGCGAGTTGGAAATCTCGGTGTATAACGACAGGCTCAACCTGGGCTGCAAGGTGGCGGAGTTGAACCAGTGGGAAAAGAAACCGTATCACCCTAACAATTAGCAAGTATGGCATATTACAATAAGAGTCCACAGAATAATGGCGATGGAAAAAATGCTGAGGACAGAGCCTTGGACACCTTCGCAAACATGATGATAGAGAAGATTGAGTCGTTGGGAAGCAAGGACGGATGGCAAAAGCCTTGGTTTACGGAAGGTACATTGAGCTGGCCGAAGAACCTGTCTGGCAGGGAGTATAACGGTATGAATGCCTTGCTGCTCACCATGCTCTGCGAGAAGAAAGGCTACGAGTTGCCAGTGTTCTGCACCTTTAACCGTGCAGTGGGTTTGAACTATCAGACCGACAAGCAAGGTAACAAGAAGCAGATGGTGGATGCTAATGGCGAGCCGTTGTCCAAGGTTAGCATCAACAAGGGAGAGAAGAGTTTTCCCGTGATGCTGACAAGTTTCACCATTGTACACAAGGAGACAAAAGAAAAGATACCCTATGACGACTACAAGCGAATGAGTGCTGAGGAGCAGAAGGAGTATAATGTCTATCCGAAGTTGAATGTGTACCAGGTGTTCAATGTGGCACAGACCAATTTGAAGGAGGCAAGACCTGAATTGTATGCCAAGTTGGAGGCGGAGAACAAGCCCGAAAAGGCATTGGTGAAGGAAGGTGACATGTATTCGTTTCCTGCTGTTGACCAGATGTTCAAGGAACAGAGATGGATTTGTCCCATCAACATCGAGCACCAGGACAATGCGTTCTACTCCATTTCCCGCAACCAGATAACCATTCCAGAGAAGTCACAGTTCAAGGATGGGGAGTCGTGGTATGGAACAGCGTTTCATGAGATGGTTCACTCGACAGGAGCGGAAGATCAGTTGAACCGTCTCAAACCGCAGTCGGGCTTTGGTTCCGATGAATATGCACGTGAGGAACTGGTTGCAGAGTTAGGCAGTGCGTTGGTGTGCCAGAAGTATGGCATGACCAAGAATTTGAAAGAGGACAGTGCCGCCTATCTGAAATCGTGGCTCGGCAGTCTGAAAGAGTCGCCAAGTTTCATCAAGACCACCTTGATGGATGTGAAAAAGGCAACGTCCATTCTCTCACAGAGAATAGATGAAGTGGCATTGGAAATGAAGGAGCTGCAGAGTGAGGATGTATCGGTTTCGAAAAAAGATAAAGAAGAAAAGGATATGAAGCAATCTGCATCATCAAATGATAATGAGCAGACTGAGGTAGAAGAGGAAAAGGTCGCAAGGTCTGCATTCCGCCGATAATGAGGCTATTTGTAGCAAAAAAGCAAAAATCCAAGATGCGCACATATATAATAATGTGTAAGCATCTTGGATTTTTCGTTTTGGGAGTTTTATTCTTCCTTCTCATCATCTTCTTCGGGTGATAGCCATTTCTGCCAATCTTCCTCATCAATGGTGAGGTCGTTCATTTCCCAATCGTATGCGAGCTCGGGCATCGGGTCACGAGAGTAAGGAAAATGGATGGTATAGCCGATTTGTCCATAGGAGACATGGAGCGGAGTGACGCAAAGGTCTCTGCCGAAATAGCTTCGGGTGGTGAGGTATTTGCGCCAGTCGAAACGCTCATTGAGAATGTTTCGGCATAGGCGGTTGAGGTATTGCTCTATTGTCATACGGCTTGAAGTTCCAACTGTGAATAATATTGTCTGAATGCCTCATAAAGGTCAGCCATCATGACTTCGGCTTCCTCCATGTCTTTGACTATATCGGCAATGTGGTAAGGTGCGCCATTTTTGCCGTGACCGTCTGAGCCAATCCAAATGTACGCTTCCTCGTCAACATCAAAGTTCTCATAATACTCATGGATATTGTCGATGAAGGCTTCCATATCATCGTCTTCAAGTTCCACGCTGAAATTGAAATCTTGACCATAGGAAGTATATTTTGCGAAGTTTACATCTGTCTTGCCATTTTGTGGCTCGGAGAAATCAACGCTCCATCCTAATATCTCGGCTATCTCCGTTATCTTTTGCTGTATCATATAGTTTGATTTTTAGCAGCCATAGGCAAGAAGCCTACGGCTGATGAATGGTTTAAACTTCTTCCCTGTCATACATGTCAGACAGGAACGACTGCAATCTCTCGTCGGGAATGTTTCCGATTGGGCAAGGCGTGAAGCTCTTGTCCTGCAATATCGGTATCTTGGGAAGGTTATGTCCGACATCCACGCTGATACTTTCCATTTCCTTGATGGAAGCATAGCCATATTCTGTATCGGCAAGACCGACAACGATAGAGAACAGCGTGAAGTCATTGCCTTCCGGCTGACCTTCCAATACATACCAACGGACTTTGCCGATGAAGAAGACGCATTGGCAAATGGCATCCTTCTTCTTGCCGTCCTGTGAATAAAGCGGATATTGCTTGAACAGCTCCGCCAACTGTGGTGTAATCAATCTGCTTGTCATAACTGCATTATTTATTGGGTGAATACTCTGGTGAAGATGGATGGTAGAGCTGCTGCTCACGCAAGGCTTCAATGGCAGCATGTGCCAAGGTGCAAGCCCATTCATTGCGAAGGTCATAATAGCCCTTCTGATAGTTTATTGCCAACTGCTCCATGAAAGCCATCATCACCTTGAACTTCTCGTTTACAAGAAAGCGGTGGTCATTGGCAAACTCTGCACCCACCTTGGATGCGGAACACATCTTGCCGTTCACGAAGCGTGAAAACTCACTGGCAAACTCCTTGTCTCTTTCGTTAATCATATCGTTCATATCTGTTCGGATTAAATTGTGAAACTTCTTTTTCTTCCCTATTCTCGAAGCCTTTACGACTTCATCGAGGGAATTGATTTTACGTGCAATCAAGAGTTCGGACATGGAGGCAGACAAGACAAGGAATTGGGAGATTATTTCATTGGAATACCCCAATCTTTGATTGGTGGAAGGCTGCTGATGAAATAACCTGCTAATAGCAAGGCGGTACTTGACAGTCTGGTGGGCTGAACTAAATTTGCTAAGGAAAAACAAGGGAGGATGAAGGTGTATGGGAGATGTGTAGTGACTAAAACTGGTAAGATTACCACTTTTTGATAATAGAGAGATCTGGTAGAACTGGCATATACAGTTCGGGCATTCCCGTTTTTTGTCATTTGTGTCACTTTTCGGGAATTGTATTTCTGAAAATATCCCTGTTCAATCTTCGCACTATGTTAAATAGTATTGAACAAGATGAAATATTGAACAAAAAGTTCGTTCGTTTAAGTTTTGTTCATTATCTTTGCAGTGTTCAATCAAATTGAACACAACTGATATATTGAACAAATAATATAAAATGATGGCAAACAATATCATAATAAACCAAGCATTGGATGCTCTTAGAGCAAGCCTTCCTGTGGGGGATGTTGTGTCAACAACAGCCGTCAAAGTAAATTGTACCAATGAAAATGATGTCACTGTTAAGATAATGAATGTAGATTTTGTGTGTCATGTAAGGGAAAACATAACCAAGGCCACATTAAATCCGACATTAGCGACTATGCAAACTATGAACAATGACAAGCAGCAAATCTTGCTTGTTACGCAATACGTCACGCCGCAGGTATCAACAGAATTGGCAAACAGAGGCATCAACTATCTGGACTGTGCAGGAAACTGCCTTGTCAGATATACAAAGGCAGGAAACTTGATTTTCCAAATATTTAATCAAGGAAGGAAAAATACAGAGTCCAAGGTGAAAACCTATCCCGTGTTTCAAGATGCAGGATTGAAGGTCGTGTTTTATCTATTGCAAGATGCAGACAATATAAAGAAGCCTTATCGAGAGATAAAAGAGCAAATTGGTGTATCTTTGGGAAGCGTGAAAAACGTTTTGGATGAACTTGCAAGACGTGGTTTTGTTTGTGACACTAAAAACGGTCGCATAATAAAAGACAAGAAACAACTGCTTGACTTATGGGTTAGCAATTACAATGAAGTATTGAAACCCAAATTGCTGGTAGGCGCAATGGCATTTCGAACAGAAGCGAATAGAAATGAGTGGAAAAACATAGCATTGCCAAAGGGCATGTCATGGGGAGGAGAGCCTGCCGCAAACTTGACGGATGGCTACTTACAACCAGGACTTTTCGACATATACACGGAAATACCTGCAGCACATCTTATACGAACAGGTGTCGTCAAGCAAGATGCAAATGGGGAAATTCATCTGTACAACAAATTTTGGAATTGGGAAACAGACACCAGAATTGTTCCTGCTATATTAATCTATGCAGACTTGATGGGTAGTGGCAACAGTCGCTGCTTGGAGGCTGCGCAACGCATATTAAAGAATGAGCTTAAAGATTTCGAGTGAAAAGATAAATAATCCATTCCTTGTGGATTTGTTGGAGAAACTTACAGATAGCTTCCGTAGAATGGATCACGACTTCTTTATCATAGGAGCCACCGCCAGAGATATAATCATGCAGCAAATGCTGAACACGTCATCACGTAGAAAGACAAGAGACTTGGATCTGGCTATAGCTGTTCCAAACTGGCAGGAATTTGATAAAATCAAAAATAGTTTGATTGCGGATGGTTTCGAGAAAGACAAGGCAAAACACCAACGCTTCTATTATGGTGACTATGAGATAGATGTTGTTCCATACGGATATGTCGCTAAGGCAGATGACAACATCTATTGGCCACCCGAAGAAACAATTGCCATGTCCGTAAAAGGGTTTGATGAAGTGCTTTCTGATGCGATAACGGTTAGTATTGATGACAGATTCACTGTAAAGATAGCTTCCTTGCATGGATTATTCTTGCTGAAGTTCAATGCTTGGATGGACAGACATTTAACCACAAACAAGGATGCAGAGGATATGTCGTTCATATTGGACAACTACCTTATGGCAAACTTGGATCGAGGAGCGTATATGGAAGTGTATGATTGGGAAGATTTTGACGAATATGTAGCTGGTGGCTATTGGCTGGCAAACGATTTGGCAAAGTTATTGAACCGAGACCAACTTGTATATTATGCAGACAAAATTGACGAGGAATTGCAGTTGAAGGAGAGAAGCTATTTGATAAGCCAAACTCTCAATTCACAATCGGGTTTGAATTATGACCAAGTAAGGAGAACATGGCAAGTCATTTCAGAAGTGTTTCGCTCTGCTACAGAAGAAAGGAATTTATAATGATAGATATAAAATATTGTAGTCAAAAAGGCTTATGTGATACAAACCAAGATTTTATCTTGTGCAAACAATTACAAGATGGGAGTTGCATCGCTATCCTTGCCGATGGTATGGGTGGCTTACAATATGGTGAGATTGCAGCAGCCACTGTTGCACAAAGTATTTATAAAATATTGGCCGAACATAATTCTGTGGATATAAGAGAGCTGTTAGCAAAGGCTTTTGAACAAGCAGACATTGCAGTTGCAGATAAATGCAAGGCTATTTGTTGCAAAATGGGAGCAGCAGTTACCGTCTTATACATAAAAGATGATACTGCCTATTACGCATGGCAAGGAAATGTCCGTCTATATTACAAAAAAGAAAAAGGTATACATCAACTTACTGAAGACCACCAGAAGGAAGGTGATAATTGTACCTTTCTGACTCGTTGTGTGAATGGAAGAGGTTTCCGCAACCCTATATCCATTCAAGAAACGAAAACATCAGACATGGACTTGTTGTTGTTATGTACAGATGGATTTTATCAATCCAAGGATTGCATAGATTCTGTTATAGTAGAAAACAAATTGCCAAGTCGTATAGAATACTTGGAAGATGATGCATCCTGCATTCTCATACAGTTGCATAACCCTTGATAAGATAAGAGATATGGCAAAGAAGAAGCATAAAGGACATTATTGTAAGATTTGTGGTGAATACAAGTCGAACGAGTCATTTTCGGGGAAAGGTCATGCCCAACACATCTGTAAGGAGTGCATGGGTGAGATGAAGAAAGGCAACAAGAAGATTTTGGACTTGCCTTTCGGGGACAATGTGTTTGAGATCGTTGATGCCGATGAATATATCGATACTATTTTATATGGCAACAACGAAGAACGAGAAACCAAGACTTTCAAGAAACTCAGCCGTGAACAGAAAATGGTGTTGAAAGCGATAGTGCAAGATGAAGTTACGTTCTATTGGCAAGCCCATCGACAGATACCAGTAAATGACAAGTTAAAACAACTCAGAAGTTCTGTCAATACTGTAGTATATGAACAGTTGGACTTTGCCATAAAGGATGACACGATGTTCAAAGCTTATATACAAGAGCAAGTCATCACTGTCATAAACAAGATCTTGCGACAGGAGAAAGAACAAAATAACCAATAGCAGAAAGAGCCCATTCATCACGAACGGACTCTTTCTTTTGATAATCATTGTTTTGCAGATTACCGCTTATCGTATGAATGATAGTAAAACACATTTACTGTGCAAATAGTCTGACCGCCGTATGACGGTTGGCTGCAATCGGTGAATACTCATCAATACCGCCCTCGCTTTTTGATATTATCATGGACTTGTCAATGCCTCTTGCCACAAGCTGTTGCGTGATATAGTCAGCTCTTGACTTGCTGAGAGGATTGTTGATGCCATCGTTTCCTGTGGCACTGTCGGCAGCACCAACAACGGAAATTTTGAGATGATAAGCCTTAGCAACACGAGCAAGCTCATCCAAGTTTACCATCTGTGAAACGTCAACCAACTGTGTGGTTCTAATCTTGAAAAAGAAGAATACTGGCGAACCGATGCACTTGGTTCCACCTGCCATTTCTGCAACGTATTTGTTCCAAGAAACAGAATCCGAAACGGAGAAACTATACTCCAGAGAGCGGCTTGTTTTTGGTTTTCCCATGCCATTCCAATCCTTGTGAGCCAATCTTGCACGGAGCGAGTTCAAACCGCTGTAATTATTTTTCGGGTATATGCGATACTCCGTACTATCCGCATAATATGTCAGGCGGTCGGCATAGGCTTTCAGCAATCCTTCAATCTCCAAGATCTTTCTCATTTCAGCGATGGCATTGACATCCTCCGCATGAGCTTTGCTTAACTTTTGGTTGCGAGCCAACAAATCATTGGTGTAATCTGCCAGCCATTTGTTTTGGTTGATATAAGGAGCGGCATCTACAACCTTCTTCCAACCGACCTTCCCGATATTGAAAGTCAGTCCGGCAGACAAGGTGAACAAATTGTCACCAAACTTATTGGATGCGCCAACACCATCAAAGTCACGGAATGTGGTTGCGCCACCCAATTCCATGTTGACCGCCAAACGCTTTGTTAAACGATATTGTCCAATCACACCATAGTTGATGACAAACGGACTCTTGCCGTTATCCTCGTTATGGATAATACCGCAACCAGCATACGGAATGAATCCCCATCTTTGTGTGGTGGCATGGTCTTTGACAAAACTGTTGGTCACATTCCAAAGAAAATCCGCATGAAACATCTTGTAATCACGGACATTCTTGCTGGCATCCTTGAACTGAAAACCTTGGAAGCTCAATCGACCACCAATCTCTGGCGTGAACCACTTTCCTGCCTCTATTGTCAGGGAAGGTTTCATCCTGTCGAACAAGTTCCCTGTACCATGCGGCTTTCCTACAAAGGTAGATATGCCACCTGACATACCAACGAACCAGTTGGAAGACCATGCAGAAGGAACTGCCACTTCTTTGAGGTATGTAGGCTCAATTTGTCGAAGCATATCCTCGTTTATGCCAGATGACACCATTTCATTCGTGCCATCATCCATAGTCTCTGCATTGACCTGCATTTGTCCGCATAGGCACAATGCCATCATAAATATTGCTTTTCTAAACATAAATTTCAATTTGTCGATTATTCTTTCTATTAACGCTTTCTGCTCTTGCTGCCTTTCGGTCGCATCATCCTGTTTGCCATCGCAAGGCAACGGTGCGCCCAACGCCTGTCATCCTCGTCATCGTTGCGCCCCCATTTCATGTCATTGCTGCCACCGCCTCCGCCACCTTGCCCTTCGGCAAATGTCGTGGCTTGGTCGATGTAGCCAAGGTATAATAAGGTGGCACAATGAAGAACTTCGGCAGTGTGCTCGGCTATGGTTTCCAATGGCGAATCGTCAAATGCTACTTTGATTTCAGGTGGCAACGATGCCATCTTGGAACGGTAGTCAGTGACCATGCTTTCCAACATAGCTGTCTTGATAAGTGTGCCAGCACCAGTCTGAGCTTCACGAGAGAACTGCATGGCATCCTGTCGAAGCGTCTCTGTCCGCTCCTTGACAAACTCCATGTCTTTGTTCAACTCATCCAACTGCCGGTCAGCTACAGCGAGCTTATCTTTCTTGTCTGCCAGTTTCTCATCAACGGAAGCCAACTCGTTTTGCAATTTTTCCAACTTCTGCGACAATATGGAACTGTCACCCTCCTTGTTGGCAATCTGCACCTTCAACTTGTCAATCTCCAACATCTTCTGATGTTTCTCTTCTTTCAGATGTTCCACCATAGAAGAGAGACCTTTCACACGACGTTCTGCCAGTGCTATTTCCACCCGAAGATCGCTTACAGCCTTATTAAGGTTGTCCAGTTCCTCTTCCTTTGAAGAACATTCCTCGGACAGGTGCTTGCGGTATTCCTCCGTAGGTCTGTGTCGTTGCCGAGTCTCCGTTTGGCTCGTTCCACGCACCAGTCCCCAAGGCTCATTGACCATCGCCAACTCGTCATGAAGTTTCGATGTACGTTGACTATATTCCCGATTGTTGGCACCTGCGAAGATTTCCTTGAAGGCAAACTTGCCGTCCTTGATTGGCAGAAGAACGCAATGGATGTGTGGTGAAGTCTCGTCCAAGTGTACATAGAAGGCAACGATATTCTCCTCACCATACTTTCCTGCGACAAAATTATAAATGTCCATCGCCCATTGCTCAATCTCAGGCATACGCTTGACGGCATAATTCTCCTTGTTGTCACCAGGCTTAAATACAACCTTTTGTTCACCGAAGGCAAGTTCTCGCATCTTCCACTGTGAACCGCTAAAAATGAAATCCGCTACAGTTCTGAAACGTGGCTCAGTCAATCCCTCATTTTTGTCCTTGATGCCACGAGCAGCCAAGTTCTCAGCCATCATCTGTGGGATGGACTTGCTCTTGTCGATAGGTGCTATCTTGCCTCCCTTGGAAATCTGGAAGTTCAGATGCTGTCTGCCGAGGTCATAGTTACCCTTGGCAATGGCTACCTGCCAAGCCCGGTCGCTCCAGTTGCGTTGGTATTCACGGCTGAGAGCGGCGGCGCATCCCTTACGTCCCCTGACGTTCAAAACCTGCTTTGCTATTCTTTCCATATCTCTGATATGCTTATATGTGTCAGTAAAAACAGTGTCCCAGCTTGCTGCCTTGGCGGACACTCTCCCGAAGACTGATAGGTCGTAGGGGTAATGAGTTACCACACTCCCTAAATTCGTGAACAGCGGGCAAGCCCGATGCGCTAAAAACGGCAAGCCACGATGAGTGCGCTATGCCAGTGCCGAACCGTGAGGTCTTACAAAGAGAATGTCCGTAAGGCAGCTACAAAAGAACAGAATGAACTCTACTTATGGTTGTCCGCCTTGGCGGTTACAACTGGCTTAACTGCTGTTTCAACTGTTGAGGTTGGACAGCAAGCCTTATAAGCGGAACACAGGGATTGGAAAAGGCTCATGTCTTCAGCAGTGTTCAATTTGACGGAAGCAGCCTTTCCATGACTGGCGATGTCGGGCAGTTCTTTTATCAGAAGAAGTAGCTGGAGCCAGTCGCGACTGAGAACACGAGTGAAGAACTTGAAGATTGCGTTACGCAACTGAAGTTTGTTATGTTCTTCCTCATCTACAAGAGGCATACAATCCACAAGTCTGCCAATCATGCAAGTGGCAATATCATCAGATGAAAGTTGGTTGTCAGATGATGTAGAAGCAGAGTTGCTTTCTTGCGATAACGCTACTGCACCCTTTACAATCTGACCACAGACAACGGCAGTCTCTTCAGTGGTGGAAGTACCATTGAACCAACTGTCCATTGTGAAACGGATAATTGGTTCCAATATGCTATTTCGCATTGTCGGAACGTTACCGTCCTTCATGCCAGTCATCGTGATGATGGTGTATTTCGTTTCAAACTCCTTGCAGTGTATCAGCCCATGTTCCGTTAATTTTTCGAGGAACTGACGCACGGTGGCACGATGCCAATGCCAGTCCTCCGCAAGTTGGGTTTTGGTTGTGATAAACTGAAAATCTTTCAATTCGTCTGCCACTTCCTTGCTTACGGCTTTCGGCATGTAGTGTTCACATGCCTTGTCCAGCAGATAGCAGAATGCCTCATGCTTGGAATACCGCTCGTTATGTCGCTCCTGGAGAGATGCCAGAAAGCCGACAGAGAGACTTACCTTTATATTTTCCTTTGGTATATGTTTCATTGAAAATGTCTTGTTGATGTTGTGAAATAATGATTCTCATTTTAGACTGAGTGTTGTGGAATGTGCCAGTACCAAGTGGCATATTCCAAGAATGGACTAAAAGTAGAAGTTTACGATGTCCTCAGGACATTGCGCCAAGTGTCTGCCACTATCGGGACATTGAGCCTTGAAGATGACCTTTGAGGACGGATAGTAGATGGATGCCACCAAGAGAAGCCCAACCATCACTCCCAATGTGTACAGATGGGGAGTGAACATGAACACCAATGAGGCTGCAAAAGCGATGGCACATGATTTCCTGTTGTCATGCAACCTATGCAGCAGATTGTCTGCATAGGAGAACTTGAACAGCAACAATGCCAACAGTGCCGTTACATGAGCACCAATCTCGTTGGGCTGTACTTGATATGCCACGAAACTGAACACCAATATTGCCATCAGTAACAGCAGTGTGTACAGTTTCCGAAAATTATGCGAAAACACCATGCGGAGATAAAATCTCTGCATCATCCGATTGTTCTTCCTATAGCACATCGTTGATGCCAAGAGAAGAAGCATAGGGAAGAAAAGAAAGATAATCTTGAATATCATAGATCAAATTGTAATGTAAAACGGTCAATAACCTTCGAATAGCTCCAACTCAATAATTCCATAGGTGGCTTCCATGAAAAGTCGCTCTACATCCGCCATTGTCAAAGCATTTGAAGCAAGGCGTTTCTTGAAACCAGCATCCTTTCTCATAAGAATCTTGGCACTTCGGTCAATGTCAAGCAGTGGAATATGCCACTCCTGCCCACGGACATAATCATTGTTGGAATGACAGGCTCGAAGAGTCAGACACCGACAGCAGACGGTCTGCACCATGCCATGCCGTGAAACGGCGGTGTCTTTCCAATGGAACGAACTGCCAACGTCTATCCATGTGTGGCATTTGTGGATGATGTCCACGATGTTCTGAAGCTGCACGTCGCTCATAAATGGAACGTAATGTCACATAAAACACATCAGCATGTCCGCCTTGTCACGCTTGTACTTGAAGAAGCCTGTCCTCGCTTGCAGTTCCATGTCGTGGCACAAGTCACCGTACATGAATTCCAAGGACTCATAGATTGTCACCATGACGGAGTGGACATTTCCATTGGCATCCGTACTGGCATTCATCTTGTACATCCGCCCGAAATTAGGGTTGGAGAAGGCACAGCAGAACTGTCCGAACTCTGTATGTACGGAAGTCACCTTGTGGTAAAGGATGACCAGTTCCATCTGGTCTTCGAACAGGTTCATCACCTCTTCGAGAGGACAAGGCTTTTCCAACTTGAAGTCAAGCAGGACATAGCCGTCTTCATAGACTGGCTGTTCCATGCGCTCCTGGTTGATAAGCTCTGGCAACTGCAATGGTGCAAGTGCCAGGAAGTCGTTGAGAAATTTATGCAGCATAACTATTGTGTTTATAATGAAGAAATGTATAGCTTGATGAACATATCTGGTAACCCGTCTGTCATATTCTTGTCCATCTGCAAGGAACGGCTAAGACAGGCGATTGTGCCTAAAGCATCTATTGACAGTTGCACCAAATCATTTCGCTGATTCTCTGAAAGCATCGCCATTCCGAAGTCATCAATGGACAGGAATGGTTGCAGTATCATCCAAAAATAGGCAGTCCGTTGTTCAGCGGAAGTAACCTTTCCACTCTTAATATCAGTAACGCAAGTCTGCGCATTGGCGATGATTCTTCGATTGGTACGAACCGCCATATATGCCACTGCATCCCTTGCCGATAAGTTTCCTTTCCTTGAAGATTGAGCAATCATCTTGCACACATCTTCTGTTCCACTTGTTATATGCGAAACCGACACGTCGCTCATCCCGTATAGATGAGATAGAAATGTTCTGAACAGCCTATCCTCCGTTTTCAGAAAGGCGAGGAACTGTGATTGGTTGGCAATGCCTTCCTTCTTCACCTTCTCCAAGAAGAAATGATAGGTGGTCAAGATCCTTGTCTTGTCACCTTTATATAATGGTATGGTGTCCATACTCTCAAAAAACTTTGAAGCCACCAAGGAAAGGCTGTCCGTTTCCTTCTTACCTTTATAAGGGGAGGCTTTCATCTTCAACAGGAGCACATCCTTAAATGTCCTTCGCTTGGCGGTAGCTATGCGCATAAACTCGTCACGGATGGAGTCATGGACATTGGAAAATTCTTCCATCGGAAACGAATGTGCCTTTTTGATGGTGTCTCGCATCAGACAAGCAGAAACCGAGTCTTCCAAAGTACGCCATTTGGATATTTTGTCGGCAAGGTGTTCCATAGACAATTCCTTGTCTGATTTCATCCTTGAAAGGAACACCTTTTGCGCATCCAATGCCTCCCTTGCATCATGGAAAGATGATTCACTGGCATTTTTTGAACAGGATGCCAGCAAAAGAATGGCAAGTATGATGGCAGACAACATGGACATTTGTTTTCTTCCTCCAAAGTATGATATGCGAAAACTTGAAGTGCAAGGTTGTTTGCACTTCACCCTCAATCGGCTTTTTGCCGCAGATATGATAATATTTATACTTTCCATTTCGGACTTTGTTTGAAATTTGCGGTGCGAATTTACGACTATTTATCGGGTATTCATTCAAACTAAATCAAACTTTATGTTTTATTCTCATTCATACTTTATTGCATGATATGAAATGATAATATATCCAAGAAAGTACAGTACATCAATCTTTAATTAACTATAATAATTATCAGAGTATGATTATACTTTGATGGAATATAAGTATCTTTGTCGGCAAATTACAAATCAGTGTATAATAGCTATGGCAAAAGTAGGTTACATATTTAATTCGGAGCAGTATGACACATTCACCTTTGACCGGGCTTGGATGGAGAAGTTTGGCTGCTGCCGTATCATAGAAGATGGTGCAAGCCAAGAGAAGACACGCCCGGAATGGAAGCAGCTCATGGATTGTCTGGAACGAGGTGACGAACTGGTCATCTCGAAGTTCAGCAATGCGCTGCGTGGTGTTCGGGAATTGGCGATGTTCTTGGAGTTTTGCAGGGTGAAGGTGATAAGGATAATATCCATTCAGGATAAGATTGACTCAAAGTGTGAGTTGTTCCCAGGTACATCAATAGCCGATGTGCTTTTCATGTTCGGTTCGTTGTCCGAAGAGGTCGTAGCCTTGCGCAAGGCTACTGCCCATGTGGAATACATTAAGTCGGGTATCAAACCTGCCAAGAGTTCAACTCCAAAGAAAGGCATCGACCGTGAGAGGAACATCGTCAATATGTATAACAACAACTACACTATCGATGACATCTGGAAGGTCAGCGGCTTCAGGAGCCGCAGCTCGGTGTTCCGCATACTCAACAAGTATGGGGTGAAGCTGAACCGTGGCAAGTTCAGCGGACCGCTTGGCAAGAGAAAGCCCAAGGATGAGAATGGAAATGAGGTTGAAAACGAATAAGAAAGGATTGCTATGTCAAAATCAACGATAAAGAAGCTGCTCCAGTCAATGACGAAGGCAGAAATCATAGAAATGGTACTTGAACTGTATTCCGCCCGGAAGGAAGCCAAGGAATACCTGGAGTTCTATGCCTGTCCTGATGAGAAAGGAAAACTCGAAGAATACAAGAGTATTATCCGTGAGGAGTTCTATCCTAAGAGAAGACGAGAACCACAGACACGCTTTTCCGTTTGCAGAAAAGCCGTGGCTGACTTCAAGAAGCTCAAACTATCCGCTGATGCGCTTGCGGAACTGATGGTGTCATATATGGAATGGGCTACCCAATTCACCTACGACTATGGTGATATGTGGGAACAATACTACGACTCCGTTGAAAGCAATTTCGACAAGACTGTCAAGCACATTGCCGCAAACGGACTGTGGGAGAAATACGACAAGCGACTTCAGCAATGCGTAAAATGGTCTGATGGAAACGGCTATGGCTTTGCAGATGCCGTTGCAGATATGTATGAAGAAGGCAAGGCGATAGACCATGAGCTTGCCACAAAATATCCAACTACGAGAATGAGTGAGGCTGAAATAAAAAAGATGTTCGGCAAATGAATTGGCTACACTTTATAATAGTTTGTCTTTTACTTGCCAATGTCGTAACTTTCATCGCTTACGGCATTGACAAAATAAGGCTAATAAAGGGAAATGGCGCATTTCGGAGGCGACACTCTTGCTAATGGCGTTTTTGGGTGGCAGTATAGGTGCATGGCTTGGGATGAAGGCTTTTCATCACAAGACCATGCACAAGCAGTTTTATATAGGGGTGCCGACATTCATCATACTGCAACTTGCGTTTGCGATATGGCTTACCTATAAGTGTCATGCGGCATAGGCATATAATTTCCGTCCACAAAGCCATAGCTATCTGCGCACGAAAAAGCACACAAGATGTTCTGACCTTGTGGAATAATATTATTGGCAGATAAGGCAATTCCTTATCTGTCTCTTCTGAAATCATTTCGTCTGTCTCCGTGGAAAAGGCTTTTGAGCGTTCCGCCCAAAGCCTTGAACACGAAGAACACCACGAACAAAGATACGATGTCGTCCATACGCTATAGTTTTCGTTTGTTATACTTGTGTCTTGTACAGATTGATGATGTCCATCCCCATCGACTTGGCTTTTCGGCAAGTGTAGAACGTGCCGCCCTTGGGCTTGCCATCGAAGAAAGCAATCAGTCCGCACGAATGAGAAAGCATATAATCATTTCGTCTGAGCAAGCATCCATTGAAATAGTACTTACTCAACAGGATAGCATCGTCCGCCTTGTCAAGAATATCACAATAGCGGTCTTGCTCCCTTGCGCTCCACCTCTCATTCTGACCGTCATAGGGAATGACGGCAATAAGTTTCAGATTGGGAAGTTCCACTTTCAATGAAATCACCTCCTCGGCTGCCAACATATCGAAACCGAGTGCCATGCCACAATAGAAATTGGTGATGCCTATAGCATAGAGCAGCCTTATCTTGCCCCTCAGTTTCTTCCTTATCTCGTCCTTGCGGTCTTCCGCTATCGTGCGATGTCCCGAAAAAGCCACGGAATTGGCTTTGATGTACTTTGTCTTATCCATATCACTTTGCATATTTATAGTGTGTGCGTCCCAAGAAAAGACCTCCCAATACGTTTCCGCCAAACATTTCCAACTGATTGGCAAAAATGGCATAGCTTGCGCCGGTCGTTACCACATCATCAAAAACATAGATGTCCTTGCCTTTGAAGTAGGCTTCATCAAACTCAATCACTTGTGTCTTAGTGATGCTCTTTTCCTTGTCATGGCGGTGCTCGTGTACTGCCAAGCGGTCGCCTGAAACGGATATGTGCGAATAGCCGTTGATGATACCGCAAAGCTCGCTCACACGATTACAGAAAGCCATGTATCGACTCTCGTTCTTGGCATGGGTGCTGGCTGGCACACATACAAACACGATGTCCTTTATCTTCTCACCACAAACTTTGATAAGATGTGCTGCGGTCATTTGCGCCACCTTCTCAAAAGCGTTGTCCCTTGCATCCTTGAACGCCCAAATCAGTTGGCGTGCAGCCACTGCGTCCTCGCCCACATTGCGAACCCTCACAGGAAAATACTTCAAGAAGAAATCCATCCTCTTGCTCAGCTGTCTCTTGATGTTGTCGTCTATCATTCTTGCCATAGTCGGAAAAATTATTTGCGTTAAACTCGATTATTTATTTTCCCTATTTTCGGAAGCCTTTCGGCTTGCCCAAGGGATATTTTTCCGCCACGCAAAGGAGTTGGAAGGCAAAAAGACAAATCGGAAGCGAAAAATACGCTCTATATGCAAGGCACATAGAGGAAGATTTTTTGAAAAGCATCCATGATGCCCAATTTGGCATTTGCCACGCAACTGGTACCTTTGCGGAAAATATCCGAAGTGGCAAAGACGATGGACGAAATGAAATGACTATAAGTGCTACTACATAAGATTACAACAAGAAAAGGGTGGGTGTGGAACTGTGCCATCGGTGCAATTCCGCAAGGGAGGGACGAAGTGCTATAAAGAGAGAACGGTTTGCCGATTATAACAGAAGAACGGAACAAAGATGCGGCAGGAGTAATTGGAAAACTCTCTTGGCATTCATGCCGAGTGTGTTTTCGCTCCAGCCTTCATGCCATGTGGCTTATTGCAGTAGCGACAGTTGGTCGCCACAGTCAAGGAGCCTTTTGGCATGAAATCTTTGTGACGGCTATAAAAGGGTAAACCATGGATTATAAAAGGAAGACAAGAAGCGAATATAAAAGATATGGGTGGGAGTGAAACTGCGCAACAGCCAGACAAGCTACCCAACGAAAAGGGTGGCATTGGTAGACAGCATGTAAGTGACGGTTGCGTCACGGATGCCGTTAGCCAATGCCATTCTGTTCGTGCTTGTCCTTCGGCAAATGGTCATTCTTCATCTTTCGGGATGTTACTCCCGATAAATGAAGAATGTCGCTTTGACGAACTGTAGGTACGGTTTCGCAGATGGGTGGGACAAAGTAATATAAATGGAAAGACGACCTGTCATTTATAAAAGAGGACGGAACAAAGATGCAGCAGGAGTAATTGGGAAACTCTCTTGGCATTCATGCCGAGTGTGTTTCCGCTCCAGCCTTCATGCCATGTGGCTTATTGTAGTAGCGACAGTTGGTCGCCACAGTCAAGGAGCCTTTTGGCATGAAATCTTTGTGACGGCTATAAAAGGGTAAACCATGGATTATAAAAGGAAGACAAGAAGCGAATATAAAAGATATGGGTGGGAGTGAAACTGCGCAACAGCCAGACAAGCTACCCAACGAAAAGGGTGGCATTGGTAGACAGCATGTAAGTGACGGTTGCGTCACGGATGCCGTTAGCCAATGCCATTCTGTTCGTGCTTGTCCTTCGGCAAATGGTCATTCTTCATCTTTCGGGATGTTACTCCCGATAAATGAAGAATGTCGCTTTGACGAACTGTTGGTGCGGTTTCGCAGATGGGTGGAACGAAGCGGTAAAAAAGAAAGATGATTTGGCAGATATAAAGGGAACTCGTAATGGCGGTTATAAGAGTAAACTTGCTAATAGTGGCTATAAAAGTAAACATGGTTGTATGAGCAAAACAAAAGCGACCGAAGCCGCTTTGTTTATTGGAGAGAATGAAGAAATTCTATTTCTTGCCTTTCTTGGTAGGCTTTTCAGGCTCTGCCGCTGGAGTTTCCTCCTTGTCTGGTGTAGGATAGAACTTGTTTGCGATGAAGACGATGCGGTTGTGCTTGGTGCCTTGCTGATCAACCCACTCATCAGGCTTGAAGTAGCCCTCGACGGTGAGCATGGTTCCTTTCTGCAGCTTGTCGAAAGAGTCAACATGCTCGTTCTTGCGCCATGCCTCCATGTTCATGAAAGCTGATACTCTGTTGGTTTCCTCACCATTCTTCTCCTGACGGCTGACTGCCAATGAGAAACGTGCTACTGAAGCGTTGGTGAACTGACGGATTTCTGCGTTGTTGCCTACGAATCCTGTTACTACGAAAGTGTTCTCGATCTTTTTCATATTGAATTACTTTTTGAAGTGAAACTAAATTTTTACATGCAATTCAAAAGCAGGGATGTGGCACATGAGGACAGCACCATGAAAATCGACTATAATACTCGTTTTCTGTTGGCGGTGAGGAGAAAAAGGAAGATTATCGGCTATTTTATTGGTCACAGCGAAGCGACCGCACAAGACGGATTCCATCTGTCGAAGCATCACGCTACCTTTGCATAGGAAAAATAGTGGCTTCAAAAAAATCGGTAATTCAGAAAAGGACGTAAGAACATGGTAACAGCATCGTATGGTACAATCACTTACGGAAACCGTCACCAATGCAAAGCACGTTTCCATGGCGTGTGCCGTTATAAACAATGGTAAACCAACAGGCAATATACCTTTCCGCATGGAGAGTGTCGCATGAGCATATTGACCAAGACAAGCCGAAGGAGAACCTGCTTCGAAGGCTACTCCTATCTGTAGAGGAAGGTAAGCAAGAGCAACCAACTACAATCGCAATGCTGCAAACAAGATCCATCCTCAGACAAAAGGCTTCGTTGTACGAAAAGCTCCAAGAAAGGCGTAGTCGCAGATTTTATCTCATACAAAGAGGCAGGTCGCCATTTGGCGAATACAACCATCAAAGCATAGCCATATAAAAGTTTATCGGCAAACGATGAAGGGAGTTTGCCGTTTCGTATAAGAGGATTTTTACTGGCGGAAAGAAAAAAAAGATGCCTGGCAAGCATAATTCCCACCAAGCATCCTTTTCGTCAGTCATAGACAAGAACGTCATCACGTCTTTCTACTATTTCCTTGCCATTGCGCAATTTCACCACGATGTCCTCACCATAGTCTGCAACCACGAAACCTTCTGTGCGTCCTCTGTATGGTATCAGCAGTGTGCAACTGCAACCGATAATGTCGGTCAATTCTTCGTATTCAAACATAGCTCTATAAAGTTTGTGGGTTCTCCGAATGATAAATCACCTTGCACTCCTCAACCTCGGCAGGTAGTCCAAAGGCAGGATAGTGCGAGAATGATGCGTTTCCTTCTTGGCTGAGTGGAGAAACAATCTCCACTTGCCATTTCTGCATGAAGCCATCAACCATCTTGATGTCCTCGTCATTCAATCCCGTAGGGTCGCCATTGATGATATAGCATAATGCCCAAGTGGGGATTTTCTCTATCGTCTCAAATCTTTCCATCAGCCAAACGTGAACTTGTTTATATAATAATAGGTGTCCACGTTCTCATACTCATAGCCGTTGATGAAGTCCACCATTTCATCATCGGTTCTGTCACCTTGCGAGATACCCATCTTCTCACACCACTTGGCAATAGCATCTTGGCAAGTGTCAAAGACGTCCTCACAAGCATCCTCGAAAGGCTCACCAGAAGAACTCACACAGCATTCCTCTGGGAAGAAGCCTTGCTCGTCGTGGACATAGAAAATGTCGCATCCACATTCTATCTCACGATAACTGATGGAAAGTTCTCCACCAAGAACTTTGTTCAGTTCATCAAAAAACTCCTCACAGGCAGACCAAGCACTTTCGGTGTCAAAGGACAACAAGCAGATGTCATCGTCTGCCTCAAACTCTGCCCAATAGACATGTCCTCTTACCGATATGCCCATCTTCTCATAGTCGATGCCATAGTGTTCCGCCAACTTGTAGAGATATACGTTCTTGGTGTTCACCTCCATTGTTTGGAGCGTGTTCCAAAGGTCGGCTACCGCCTTGC
>CAVBFV010000426.1:0-10259 GCA_963594575.1 Lachnospiraceae bacterium
ATTAAAAATTTACAATTATGGTACAAAAGAAAAAGAGTGATGAACAGGACGTGCTGGTAGTCCGTGACGAGAAGACGGGCGAGATCAGCGTCGTCGCCGGACTCAGCAGGGACGGCACACCGAAGCGAACACCCGCCAAGGTGGAGAACACGTCCGACTTCCTGCGTTTTGACCGCAACAGTGACTTGATGGACAGTTTCTTTAGAAACTTCTTCCGCCAGTGCAAGGAGCCAAGCCGATTCGGATTCTACCGCATAGCGGCAGACCAGGTGGAAAACCTGCTTGGCGTGATGAAGGAGTTGCTGAAAGATCCGGAGGCTAACAAGGAGATTCTTTCCGCCCACAAGGTTGACACCTCCAATTATGAGAAAGAGGCAAAGCAATCGGAAGGTCAGGCGAAAGAAACCGCATCATCGGACGATGCGTCCAAGACGCAAGCTAACCCAGAAAAAGAGAATGTATCATCTGAACAAACCAACGAAAAAGAGAACGACATGGAACAGAAACCAGAACAGACCGCAACCGAACAGCAGGCACAGACCGCTCCGGGTGTAAAGCAGAACCTCATTAGTGGTAACGATGTGAACCTGCAGGAACTTGGTGCCAAATATGGCATAGACTTCAACAGTATGAATGAGAAGGATATGAAAGCCCTGCTCAACTACGGCAAGACGGGGCTTGTGATTGTGAAGCCGACCTTCGGCGGTGAACAGATAGAGATACAGGCCCGTCTGTCATTCCGCAAGGACGATAACGACCAGTTGCAACTCGTGCCGCATTTCGTGCGCAACGAGCCTAAACTCGATGTCGCTTACAAAGGCTATACCTTCACTCCAGAGGACAAGAAGAACCTGTTGCAGAACGGCAACCTCGGAAAGGTAGTGGATTTCCCCGACAAGAATACAGGTGAGCTGCGTCCTCATTTCATCAGTATCGACCGTCTCACCAATGAGATTGTTGACATCCCTACCAACAAGGTGCGCATACCCGATACCATCGGCAAGACACCTATTACCAAGGACGACAAGAGAGTGCTCTACTCAGGTATTCCGCTTCGCAAGGAGATTGAGCTTGCCAACGGGCGCAAGTTTACACCGCTGCTGCAGGTGAATGTGGAACAGCGTGGCGTGGAGTTCGTGCCTGGCAGCACAAGACAGGCGCAAGGTCAGAAACAGAATGGAGACAAGAAGCAAACCGCTGACAAGCAGGAGCAGAAGGCAGAAGGTGATGCGGGCGGTCAGAAGAAGCAGCAAGATCCCAACCACTGGCTCAATGAGGACGGGACCATCCGCCGACTCAACACCTATTTCAAGAAGGAACTGACCGAGCAGCAGAAGGACGACTATGTGGCAGGCAAGACCATCGAGATCAAGGAAGTGCCCAACAAGAACGGCAGCGGTACCTATACCGCCTACGTGAAGTTCGATTTCGACAAGATGCAGCCACGTTCCTACCGCAACAATCCAGACCTCAAACAGGCGAAGGAACAGATTCCGACCAACGAGAACAAGGTACAAGTCGCCGTCAACGAGCAGGGCAAGACCCATGAGGCGACCAAGCACACCAAGGAGCCGCTGAGTCCGGGACAGTCTGCGCCAAAGAACGAAAAGCAGCAGAAGGAACAGAACGCCGAGGAACAGAAGCCAAAGAGAAAGGCAAGAAGCGTGAAGATGTAGTTGCCGCCACTTGATCCACAGAGTTAATCATCCATTATAACAACCGACATCTGCGACCGTCTATCCCACGGTTGCGGATGTCACAAAAACAACAGACAATGAAGACAATCATCGCAGAGAAACCAAGCGTAGCCAAGGAAATCGCCCACATTGTGGGAGCTGACAAGCGTGAGGAAGGCTATATGCAGGGCAATGGCTATTATGTGACATGGGCATTCGGACATTTAGTGCAGCCAGCCATGCCGGAAACCTACGGCATGAAGGGATTCCATGCAGAGAATCTGCCTGTGATTCCCGACCCGTTCGTTCTTGTTCCCCGACAAGTCAAGACAGAGAACGGCTACAAACCAGATGCAGGTGTGCTTGCCCAGATTAAAATTATCGGCAAGCTGTTTGACAGCAGTGAGCGCATTATCGTAGCAACCGATGCCGGACGTGAGGGAGAGTTGATTTTCCGATACATCTATGCGTATCTCGGTTGCCAGAAACCTTTCGACCGTCTCTGGATCAGTTCGCTTACGGACACCGCCATCCGTGAGGGACTTCAGAACCTCAGGGATGGCAAGGAGTATGACAATCTCTATCATGCAGCCAAGGCACGAAGTGAGGCAGACTGGCTCGTCGGCATCAACGGCACACAAGCCCTGACGATAGCCGCAGGACGTGGCACCTATTCCGTAGGTCGTGTGCAGACTCCGACCCTTGGCATGGTGTGCGAACGCTATTGGGAACACAAGCGTTTCGAGTCGAAACCGTTCTGGCAGGTACACTTCGGTGTGGTTGATGCAGACAGTGGCAATATACTGAAGTTCACATCTGCCAACCGATGGACAGACAAAGCCACCGCAACCGACATATATAATAAGGTGAAAGATACCGGCTCTGCCATCATCACAAAGGTCACAACCAAGCGAAAGGTGGAGAAGGCACCGCTCCTTTACGACCTTACCACCTTGCAGAAAGAAGCCAACTCCCAGCATGGCTTCACGGCAGAGCATACACTCTCCATCGCCCAGAAACTCTACGAGGCAAAGTTCATCACCTATCCAAGAACATCAAGCCGCTATATCTCGGATGATGTATTTGCCACCCTTCCCAAACTCTTCAAGAATTTGGAGAATCATTCGGAATATGGAGAAAAAGTGAAACTCTTGCCTGGCAGTGAGGACTACAGCAAGAACAGCGTGAATGCAGCCAAGGTGACCGACCACCATGCCCTGCTCATCACAGAAAATGCAGCCATTGGTCTTTTCAAGGACGAGAAGATCGTTTATG
Source organism: Lachnospiraceae bacterium (assembly GCA_963594575.1). Classification (GTDB taxonomy): domain Bacteria; phylum Bacteroidota; class Bacteroidia; order Bacteroidales; family Bacteroidaceae; genus Prevotella. The sequence goes on from CAVBFV010000426.1 coordinate 2,952, forward strand.
ACATGATATTGTGCCGGATGATTGAAGCGTTCTCGGCAGACTGCATCAAGGACATCACATCAGTATCGGCGCAAGTGGATCATGAAGTTGAGTTTGGCATCAGTGGCTCCATCATCCGACAGACTGGCTGGCGAGCGTTGTCGCTCAAGGAAAAGAACAACAGGCAGGACAAGGATGCAGACGCAACAGACAATGAGGTCAAGGAGCAAGTCATTCCCAACTGGCAAGAAGGACAGCATATCACTCTTTCTGGCTGCACCATCACGGAGGGCAAGACCAAACCAAAGCCATTGCATACGGAATCCACATTGCTTGCAGCAATGGAGACCGCAGGCAAAGAGATAGAAGATGATACGATGCGCCAGGCAATGAAGGACAGCGGTATTGGCACACCTGCCACACGTGCCGCCATCATCGAAACCCTGCTCAAACGAGAGTATATGGTGCGCCAGCAGAAGAAACTTGTGCCGACGGAAAAAGGACTCGCCCTGCATTCCGTGGTGAAGAACATGGCGATTGCCAATGTGGAGATGACGGGCAAATGGGAGGCGGAACTTGCCAAGATTGAACGAGGTGAAGCAAGTGCAGACGGGTTCACCCATAGTATCGAAGGCTATACCCGTGAAATCACTGCGGAATTGTTAGGTTGTGACAGACTTTTCAGCCACAAGGACTCCGGCTGCCAGTGTCCTAAATGCAAGCAAGGTACCATGCAGTTCTTCGGAAAGGTAGTAAGATGCAGTAACAAGGAGTGCGGTATGCCAGTGTTCAAGCAGGTAGCAGGAAAGTTGCTCACTGATTCCGACATCACCGACTTGCTTACCAAGGGCAAGACCAGAACGCTCAATGGTTTCACCAGCAAGCAAGGCAAATCGTTCTCCGCAGCCATAGCCTTTGACGAGAATTTCAACACGAAATTCGTCTTTGCAGAGCGCAAAACAGCAGAAAAGCGAGGAAATGTGAAGAGATACAAGAAATAGTTTGTACCTTTGCCACCGAAACATGGTTCATAAATGGTGTCTTGATTCTGGATGCTTTTATTTACTGTGGATTAAGTGGCGGCACTCGGAGGGATACCGAGTGCCTTTTTCTTGCTTTCAACAAACATCAACCGCCATCCACGGTTTATTATTCACCACTTAATCCATTCAACAGACAAATGAACAGAAAGAAACAGGCACAGACAGAACTGTCCTATTACGGACTGTACCTCTTGAACCACCTCAGAGAGAACCGTTTTCCACAAGCCAGCGATGCGGACTTTATCCGCGAACGTGCAGACCATGCCGCAGAAGTATATGAGCAGGCACGGCGTGATGCCCTCTTTGCCGATGCGGCACAAGAGCTTGCCATGTCAGCATTGCTGAAAGGTCTCCGCTTTTCCAAGTACAGCATCCTGTATGATGTTGTTGACAGTGAGTTTCCCCTGGAGGTAGCAGTAGAAGATCAGGAAGCGTTTGTCAAGAACCTCCTGCCTCTGGTTGACAACGTGTATTCCATTTACGACCTCACCGATGACGATTTTGCCCAGTCACCGGACTACGACCAGCTCTACACAGAGTTGACGGGAGCCGTAGCCCTTTTCATAGAGTCAAATGGCGTACAATAGAAAACAACGGCTGAACGACAACATCAAGGCGATAGAGACGGTATTCATCCTTGACAGGGAACAGCGCACGCCGACCGCCCGTGAGCGTCTCCTTCTGGAGCGTTACTGCGGATTCGGTGGATTGAAGTGCATCCTGAACCCTGCCAGGGAACTGGCGGATGCCGTCCATTGGGCAAAGTCAGACCTTGAATTGTTTGCTCCAACAGTGGAGCTGCATAGACTTATCCGTGAAAACAGCAAGAATGAAAGCGAGTACAAACAGTTGATGGACAGTCTGAAACAGTCTGTCCTCACGGCATTCTACACGCCGTCAGCCGTTACGGAGGCTCTGACGGATGTGTTGAAAGAGCATCAGATCATCCCCGAAAAGGTGCTTGAACCCTCGGCAGGCATCGGTGCCTTTGTTGATTCCGTCTTGGACAACAATCCCAAGGCAGACATTATGGCATTTGAAAAAGACCTGCTTACGGGAAAGATACTCCGCCATCTGCACCCGGAGCAGAAAGTGCGCATAGAGGGATTCGAGAAGATAGAAAAGCCTTTCAATGACTACTTCGACCTCGCCATCTCAAATATTCCCTTTGGCGATGTTGCCGTATTTGATCCGTCCTATACAGCCATGAAAGGCATGAGGGCACTTGTCACCAGACGCATACACAACTACTTCTTTGTCAAGGCTCTTGATACGGTAAGGGACGGCGGGTTGGTTGCCTTCATCACCTCACAAGGCGTATTGAATGCCAAAAACAACAGTGCCGCGCGTTTTATGATGCTCTATCATGCTGATCTCGTGTCAGCGATTCGTCTTCCCAACAACCTGTTCACGGAAAATGCCAATACGGAAGTGGGCAGTGACCTCATCATCCTCCAGAAAAACAGCCAAAAGGAATCGCTGCGAGGAGACGACAACCTGCTTGACACTGTCTATAATGACGAGAACCGCATTCCGACAAACAACTACTTTCTTGAGCATCCGGAACGCATTATCCATACAACAGCAAAGTTGGATACTGACCCGTTCGGCAAACCTGCAATGATATACACGCATGAGGATGGCGTGGAAGGCATTGCAGAGGATTTGCGAAAGATGCTCCATGAAGACTTTAAGAAGAACCTCAATTTGAACCGATACTTGGGGATAGAGGAAACAAAGGCTGAGGAAGTTAAGGAGGTTGAAGAAACAGAAAAAATAGAAAAAACAGAGAAGATGAAGCCTTCCATTGAGGAAAAGCAGAACGATACGGTAGTATCCTTGCAAAAGCAGGAAAAGCCTACTGATGATGCTGAGCTATCCCAAAAGTCCAATCATCAGCAGCCACCAGTCCAAATGACTCTGTTTGACCTTTGGGGAATGGAAGAAGAAAACCGTCAAGCTGTACATTCAACGAAGAAGAAAGCAGAGGTAACAGTGGGTGCTGCCGCCAAGAAAGTGTCAAGGAAGAAAGCAAGTCCGTTGGTAAAAAGCGTCAATCCGACTTTTGAAGTTGTGACAAAGCCTGTGGAAAAAGAAGAAAAGCCTTCGTTGACAGATGCAAAAGAGCAGGAAACAACACAGGAGGCAAAACCAATCCTGCCTGGTGATGAACCATACGCAAGCATCTCTTGGGAAGAGAATCCGCCAATCAACGGCTTTTACGAGATGATGATGACCATGGCTCCCGAAGACAGGGTGCTGCTGCGCCAAAAGGCGGAACTGCACCGTCAGGAACAACTCAAGGCTCTGGGCGTTGAAGATACGCTTGATCCGAAGTTCAAGCCGCCGATGGAACCGATAGAAGTTCTCAAAGTTCAAATCGGGCATGGACAGTCAAAAGGGAATGAGGCAAAAGAAGATTCCAAGACTCAGAGCACATTGGAAGAAACAAATCATGAGCGGGAACAACAAAAAGAGCAAGAAAGAAAGCGGGAAGAGCAGGCAAGGAAGAAAGAGGATGCAATGAAGCCCCGTCCATTTGATGAGAAACAGGAAAGTTTTCATCGTGAGGGTTCTATGGTGCTCGACTCTGCCGGAAACATCGGTGTATTGAAAGACCTTACCAAGTATGGTGCTACCTTCATGCCGTTGGATCTGAATATGGAGCAGAAAGAAAAGGCTGTCTTGTATATCGCCCTCCGTGATGCCTATCAGAAACTTTACACCTATGAAGCGGAAGAACAGACGGAAAACAAGCAGATGCGTGAGAGTCTGAATGTCTATTATGATACTTTCTTCATTCGCTTCGGCAACCTCAATGCCAAGCAGAACGTGAAGTTCATCCTTATGGATGCCTCAGGGCGCGACATGCTGTCGTTGGAACGGGTGGAAAACGGACAGTTCACAAAATCAGACATCTTCGACCACCCGGTCTCTTTTTCGCTTGACGAGGTCAGTCATGTCGATTCTCCAGAGGAAGCGCTCACCGCCTCGCTCAACAAGTTCGGCCGTATCGACTTGCCGTATATGACTGAATTATCGGATATGCCGGAACAGGAACTGACGGAAGCGCTTAAAGGGCGCATCTATTACAATCCACTCATAGACGGCTACGAGATAGCCGACCGCTTCATTGCAGGCAATGTAATAGAGAAAGCGGAGCGTATAGAAGAATGGCTGAAGGAAAATCCCGACCATGCAATCGTGAGGGAGTCGTTGGAAGCCTTGAAGGCAAGCATTCCCGAACCGATAGCCTTTGAGGACCTGGACTTCAACTTCGGTGAGCGTTGGATACCTACAGGTGTGTATTCCGCTTACATGAGCCACCTCTTCAATACACAGGTCAGCATCGTCTATTCCGACAGCATGGACGAATATTCGGCAAAATGCAGTATGAAGACCATGGCCATCACGGATGAGTATATGGTGAAGGGATATTACCGCCACTATGACGGCATGAGTCTTCTGAAACATGCCCTGCACAACACTTGTCCCGACATGATGAAGAGCATCGGTGAGGATGAACACGGCAACGACATCAAGGTGCGTGACAGCGAGGGCATACAGCTTGCCAATGCCAAGATTGACGAAATCCGCAACGGGTTCTCTGAATGGCTGGAAGAGCAGTCTGACTCCTTTAAGGAACGCTTGACCACAATGTACAACCGGAAGTTCAACTGCTTCGTGCGTCCGAAGTATGACGGTTCTCACCAGACTTTCCCCGGTCTGGATCTGAAAGCCCTTGGCGGAAAGTATGGTGTCAAGAGTGTGTACCCAAGTCAGAAGGACTGTGTATGGATGCTTTTGCAGAACGGAGGCGGGATATGTGACCACGAGGTCGGCACTGGAAAAACCCTTATCATGTGCATGGCTGCGCATGAGATGAAACGTCTCGGTACGGCGCACAAGCCGATGATTATCGGACTGAAAGCCAATGTCGCGGAGATAGCTGCCACCTATCAGACAGCTTATCCCCATGCGAGGATACTCTATGCCTCGGAGAAGGATTTTTCCACCAAGAACCGTGTCAGTTTCTTCAACAACATCAAGAACAACGACTATGACTGTGTAATCATGTCGCATGACCAGTTCGGGAAGATACCGCAATCGCCAGAACTCCAACGGCAGATATTGCAGGCTGAGCTTGATACCGTGGAGGAAAACTTGGAAGTGATACGCACGCAGGGTAAAGACGTGTCACGGGGAATGCTCAAAGGCTTGGAAAAGCGGAAGCAGAATCTGGAGGTGAAGTTGCAGAAGATAGCCTACAGCATCGAGCAGCGCACCGATGATGTGGTGGATTTCCGCATGATGGGCATCGACCACTTGTTTGTGGACGAGAGCCACCAGTTCAAGAACCTCATGTTCAACACCCGTCACGACCGTGTGGCAGGACTCGGCAACAGCGAGGGAAGCCAGAAGGCGCTCAACATGCTCTTTGCTATCCGTACCATACAGGAGCGGACAGGCAGAGATCTGGGAGCGACATTCCTGTCGGGAACAACTATCAGTAACTCACTGACTGAGTTGTATCTGCTCTTCAAGTACCTGCGCCCCAAGGAACTGGAGCGTCAGGACATCCGCTGTTTCGATGCGTGGGCGGCAATCTTCGCCAAGAAAACTACCGACTTCGAGTTTAACGTCACCAACAACATCGTGCAGAAGGAGCGTTTCAGATACTTCATCAAGGTACCGGAGCTTGCTGCTTTCTACAACGAGATAACCGACTATCGTACGGCGGAGGCGGTTGGTGTGGACAGACCACAGAAGAACGAGATTCTTCATAATATACCACCAACACCCGAGCAGGAGGACTTCATCCAAAAGCTGATGGAGTTTGCCAAGACGGGTGATGCCACCATCCTCGGAAGACTGCCCTTGTCGGAAACGGAAGAGAAGGCAAAGATGCTCATTGCCACGGACTATGCCCGAAAGATGGCTCTCGACATGCGCATGATAGACCCGACTTGTGAGGACCATCCCGACAATAAGGCAAGCCATTGTGCCAAGATGATAGCGGACTATTACAAACGCTATGACAATCACAAGGGCACGCAGTTCGTATTCTCAGATCTTGGCACATACAGACCTGGGGAATTCAACGTGTATTCTGAAATCAAGCGTAAGCTGATAGAGGATTATGGAATACCCTCGTCAGAGATTCGCTTCATTCAGGAGTGCAAGAACGAGAGGGCAAGAAAGGCGGTGATAGCAGCCATGAACGAGGGTTCGGTACGAGTATTGTTCGGCTCCACATCCATGTTGGGTACAGGCGTAAATGCACAAAAAAGGTGTGTTGCTATTCATCATTTGGACACACCGTGGCGACCGTCAGACTTGGCACAGCGTGACGGCCGAGGTGTGCGTGCCGGCAACGAGATTGCCAAGCTGTATGCCGACAATAAGGTGGATGTCATCATCTATGCGGTGGAAAAGTCGCTTGACTCGTACAAGTTTAACCTTCTGCACTGCAAGCAGACTTTTATCTCGCAGTTGAAAAGCGGAGCCTTGGGGGCGAGAACCATTGACGAGGGAGCGATGGACGAGAAATCGGGCATGAATTTTTCAGAGTATATGGCTATTCTCTCCGGAAATACCGACTTGCTTGACAAGGCGAAGTTGGAGAAGAAGGTTGCTTCTCTGGAGGGTGAGCGCAAATCGTTTAACAAGGGCAAGCGTGACTCAGAAACAAAATTGCAGTCAAAGACGGCAGAGCTGGGCAACAACAAAGCCTCTCTCAAGGGAATGACCGAGGACTACGGCAAGTTTATGGGCAAAGCCAGGAAAGACAAGGACGGCAACATCCTCAATCTCATCACTCTTGATGGTGTGGAGTCCACGAACTTAGAGGTTATAGGAAAGCATCTGCAAATGTTGGCGGAGAAAGAGACAACTGGCGGACAATACAAGCGGATTGGAGAAATCTACGGATTCCCTGTCAAGATTGTCAGCGAGACAAGTTTCGAGAATGGTCTTCCATTTGTTGACAACCGCTTTTTTGTCGAGGGCAATTACAAGTACCAATACAACTACGGTCACATCGCCAAGTCGGACCCGATAGCAGCGGCAAACAACTTTCTGAATGCCTTACAGAAGATACCAAGCTACATTGAGCAGTATGATTCAAGATGCAAGGCTTTGGAAAAGGAAATACCGCAACTGGAAGAGATAGCTGGCAAGACTTGGAAGAAAGAGGAAGAACTGAAAAGTCTGAAAGCGGAACTGGCGGCATTGGACAGGAAAATACAGCTTGAACTTGCACCGCCGACCGAGAAAGAATGCAAAG
>CAVBFV010000427.1:0-6428 GCA_963594575.1 Lachnospiraceae bacterium
GCCTTCGGCATCTTCAAGTTCGAAACCAAGAAGAAGGAACGCAGATTCAAGATGGCAGACATCGGCTTCGGAAGCGCATCGGCTACCACCAATTTCACCACCGTGGATTATGAGGTGAAGAAGTATGGAACTTCATCATACCTCGTAACTCTCCATGACCTGCCAGCAGGAGAATATGGAGTGGTGGCTAACGGTTTTGACAGTATCGCCACATTCTCAGTGAAGTAGAAATCATTTTGTAGAACCAGTTAAAGTTTATAGATATGGGAACAGTATTTTTATGGTTATTCATGGCATGGCTCTTCAAGGGCTTCGGTAAGGCTATGACACATTCAGGCGGCAAGAAACGCAAGGAAAGCTGGGATGGACTCAGCTACGAACAGAAGGCATGGCTGCATGACAAACATAATGGGCGATAATGAGTAACAAATGTTTTCTGTTAGCAGGAACCATTGCCATCATCGGTGCAATCGAAGTAATACGCAGAGTCAAAAGAATGCAGGATATAAAAGCTCCCATATTTCTTACTATGGGTTCTTGTGTATTGCTGCTTGTTGCAGGAATAATTCTTTCGTAAAATTATGGCATTAGAAATAAGAAGCACACCTGTGCTGACAGGTGAAGACGCTGAACGTTTTGTACGTGAGGCAGAAGAGAATGAGAGAAATCCACAAAGGAGAAAATTGCTTTTCTCGTTTGAGGATATTGACAGAATGATGGAACGTTCACGAAAATATCTTAAAGAGCATGGAGGAAAAGGACCTTTCGCAAAGTAAGTTTCTCTTTGAAAGGAACATAAAGAATAACCGCTGTTGTTATGTGCTATTAAGTTAGTGTTAGTCTCTTCACTGAGGCTGGACGTCCTCAGCGGAAGCCTATCGTTGTTATGTGCTATTAAGTTAGTTTTTGTCTCATTACTGAGACTGGACGTGACAGATAGGCTTGCCCTCGGTACCTCTTGGTATCGAGGGTTTTTGCATTCACCATCAAGCAACACTCTTTGGCTGCAAAATACTAAAAAGAAGTAATTTACAAGCCAAGATTGTTATAAAAACATTAAAAACAATGACAAATATCGGCATTTTTTTGTTTGCTCGCATTTTTGCATTATATTTGCAGCGAAAATAAAAAAAACATAGTGTAAGAAACTTGCATCTTCCCAGGCTAAATATGTAAAGAAATTAATAGATAAAATTATATAGAATAAATAAGATGAAGGAATTATTGGGTATTATATTATTGACAGTATTGGTAGTACTTGGTTCACGCAACTCCAATACAGATGTGTCTCTTGTGGAAACATCTCCGCAACTATTTGGTGTACGCCAAGTAAGCTCAGGTAATCTTGACTATAGAAATAGAGAGTTGTTCATAAACGAATTGGAAAAAAAGTGTAAATATCCTATTGAGTTTCAAAAAAATAATTTGGAAGCATACGTTGCTGTTGAATACAAGACAGACCAACGAGGATATATTGTAAAAAAAAGAGTGGTTGCTTGCGACAACAAAAAATTCAAAAAGATAACATTGGATATATTCGACGAAGTTAAAACTCTCAAAATAGCCACAACAGAGAAAATAGATACAATCTACTTCCAATACAAGATACAAGGTTCACCAACTTTAATCCATTCAAAAGTAGATGTCAAGATTATCGGCTATGGCTACAATAATAAATCAATTTTAATGAAGTAACTTGATTTATCATAATTAATAAACAATTAATAAAGAGCCACGAAAGTTTGTTGGACTTTCATGACTCTTTAATGTCTAAGTGATTAGAACCTTCCCTAATGACAATTCTATTTCTCTTTTATTACTTTTCTGTTATAATTCTTGGGTCATATATTTCCGTAAAAGATGCTTTGTGATTTTCTCCCCCTAAAACAGGATCATAATAAATGAACGCATCTGAATTTTCATCAACCCCAATTAAGACAATAGCATGAGTTCTACTACTGCCAAGTCTACAACATGCGATATTTCCAGCATTTACCTTGTTTATCAAATCCCATTGGCCATTAGGATATATTGCTGTAAACCAGTGATTCCATGCATCATCCCAATCAGAAGAATTGAGTGCAATTCCCGTGATATTTCCTTTGCTGTCTTTTTGTACCTTGTCCCCAAAGTATGTTACAATTTCATCTTTAGATATATTGTTGTTGAAATGACTCCCACAATATTGTATTGCTCCAATGACACATTCACCATTCAATACCTCTTGTGTAGCTCTTGTTGTATTAAAAAGAGACTGAATTGGAGTATTTTTATACTTCTCATAGAAATACTGCAATTTTTGATCTTTCACTTGCTGTTCCATAGGTGCATTACTGTCCATCACCTCTGTAAAATCATTCTGGCAACCAGTAAAATAAAACAGGAAACAGACCATAGACATAATCTTTGATATTTTTCTTAATTCCATATAACCTGTATTTTAATTAATTAATTGCATTGATGATGCAAAGTTACAATTAATATTTTTATTTCGTATATATCAGAAAGCTTTTCTTATCGTCCAAACTCGTTTTTAACATAATTGCGTAAGTTATTCTCGTATAAACAATTATACTATTTTTTAATATGACATTTAACCACATAAAGCAACATACACTTATTCTAATGCTTAATCCTTTATCTTTCAAGTTTCCTTACTTTATTACTGACTTTCTTCGGATTTCATCTCATGATGAATACCATCACAATCAGCTGTTTTTTTCAATTAGGCTTTATTCGGTTTTCACCCTTTATGACAATGCTCATACATGGCTTATAAAAAGAGGTGGAGAACACTCTCCACCTCTCCCCCTCTTGTTTGGCGGTTTTTCAAGAAACATTAACGAACATAGAATAAGTTCTGTGAACGCCTGCGTTTACTTGACTGCAAAGGTACTTATTTCTGATGAAGATCCCAAGCCATTTCTTCATATTTCTCTAAAGTTTCCCTCATTTGCAATTCCAGCTTTTCCAACTCCGGAATAAAATTCTCTTCCAACAACGCCCACGTTCTGTTACGTACATACTGTAGGGTTCTGTGAAGTTGATTAACTTGCTTGGACAGAATTTTGTTTTTCTTCTTCAAATCTGTCATTTGCTTCTGAAGAACTTTCTCATCGAATGTTGGCTTCTTTTTCAGAGCCTTTTCCACCTCTTCTTCCTTTTTTATTTCATTTTTCAAATCAACTTTCGCATCATGCAGTTGTGTTCCCTGCTTTTCCAGGGCAGCAGAAAGTTCTTCAACTTCTCTGCGAAGCTCCATGTTCTCTTCAACCTTGCGGTCGTAATCTCGGATGATGAACATCATCTGATGCTCAAAAGGTATATCTTGATTCATTTTTTCCATATCATGTACATCATTTAGAACCAAACATCTTCAAATAACGATATACCCAAACACAAAAATCTACACCGACAAGCAGCATTCCGACAATGGCTAGCCACGCATAAGCATCACCAAATATTTTAATCAGTGCAGTTAGCGTTATAAACATGAATGCAGTAGCAATAATGAGTGTTCTCCAAAACATACCTTTATACGACTTTCTTACATCATCTACGACTTCTAAAGCAGCATCATTTAAGTCTCTCTTGAAACTAACAAGAAACTCTTTCTTGTATGTTTCTAGCTCATCAATATGTTTCTTACGTTCATCAACATAAGCTTCCTGTACGCCCTTCTGCACACCTTCCTTGATGTTGTCACGTGCTTCTTCAGAAATTGTAACAGTAATGTTTGCTAAAGCATTCTTAGCGCTGTCAATATAAGAAGAAATATTTGAATACATGCTTTCACATTGCTCCAGAATATTTTTTAGTCCCTGCAAGCGATCTCTTTCATGTCCAATTGCAGATTCATACATAGCATTTATTTCATTATATTTCTCATTTATCCTTCTAGCAAGTTCTTCAACTTCCTTTAAAAGAGCAAGATTGCTTTCTAAGCGTTTGCGCTCATAGCTATTGTCAACATTGCTATTATCTTTATTCTCTACAGAAGACGAAACCTTCTCATGAGGTGACTGAACATCCTCAGCTACATCTTCCATACCAAAATCATAATCATTTCTAGCCATCTTTATTTATTTTATTATAATTATACTATCAAATGCAGTTGTGCTTAAAAGCATGATACCTTAATTCAAAAAGCACAACTACATTTATTCTTCTATCTCTATTATCTTCTCATGCCACGCTTCTTCGTCAAATGACTCGTACAACGCCCTACTGCCTTACGAGCAGCAGCCGCAGCCATCCGCTGCAATTCGTCTTCCGTCTTTCCATCCCAACGAAGATCATTGTCGTTGGAACCACCGCCGCCAGAAGAAGAAGGATACACATTTGCAGCAGTCATAAATTCAAAGACTGCAACAGCAACAATTTGCGCCTTCGCAGGAAGGTTTTCGTCTCTATCCCAATATTCAAGTCTATTGAGCGGCTTCACCAGCTCATCGATAAGGCTAAATGCTGCATCAGGAATACGAGCATTCATTATCTCTTCATCGTTCCAGTTCTGCATCGCATCATAGCTACTGCACTTCCACTGAGGCTTCTTAGGAAGCTCTTCTCTCTTTGCAGGGTTATTCTCTACATTATTATATGTAGGCGTAAAGGAACCTCTACCAGCAGATACTACATTATCGATTCTCTGGATTTGCGGACGATGTAATATGTTCCAGGTTCCTTGAAGCTTCGATACCATCAGATCACGTCCAAAGCCCAACTTAGAAGACTGTACAAGAATCGTACTAGACAAACTCCCATCAACCTTGAATAGGCGTTCTCCAACGGAATAGCCTCGGCAGATTCCCTTTGAATCATACTTAGCATCGATGATCCAACCACGAGAGCGCATGCCTTCAAAGTATCTCTCCAGATTAAACTTATTCATACATGCCAATACATCTATTGCATCTTTATGTATTCTGTTCTTTCGTTCTGCTCCATCACGCTCACCAACACTCTCTGCCTTTGTCCATCCTCGCTCAACAGCAAGTCTGTTCGCAGCTTGCTTTGCTCTATCTTTATATTGAGTATCATCAAGAACTTTATTCTCCTCTGTGATACGATTTAATATCAGATGAATATGAGGCTTGTCGGTATCTGTATGAAGACACGCAACCCATTGCGAGTTCTTTATATCCCATCCTTTTATCTTTCCTCTTCTTTTAGAAACAAAAGGAGTACTTAAATTTCTAATAGAATCGTCTATAAGTTTTATCCAGTCAGACTTCGTAAAGCCGGCACTTTCTTCCTTTGATGGGCAAAGTTCAATGTGAAAAAACGGATCTTCAATTTTCCTTCCACAGTTTTTCTGTCTCATCTTCATATAGTCCCATACGGCACGAGGCTCTATCGGGTCACCAAAAATATTATCCCATGGCATATTAGCAGAAGAGATAAATTCAGGTTTCCGACCATCATCCGCTTTTTTGTTCATAGCATAGTTGATGGCATTGTGCCCATGACTACTATCTGCCGTTTGTATTTTAATAACCATATCACTTACATTTATCAATGAGACGATCCAAACACTTTAACCCTTTCTGTATATATGTTCTCCAAAAGGCAAAGCTTTCTCCGGCGACTATATAGTTTGGTCTTTCGCTGTTTGGGACACCACGAAGAACCTTAAAGTATGCTCCAGCAAACTTCATTACATCAGTTCGATATTGTACAATATTTTTCATCACTTCCATTTCGTCAGGAGTCAGTGCCACCGTAGGAGTTTTGCCTTGCAGCAACGTTCTACAATAGTCTGAAAAAGACATATTGCACTTAGCAGCATTCGCTGTAAGCTCATCAGCAAGTTCTGCAGTCATTCTTATTCCCTTGATTACGGTTGCCGCATTTTTCTTCACAACAAGGGAACCACCAGAAGCTTTCAAGAGAAGATTTATTCTTCGCTTGTCTCCTTTGTACTGCTGAAACTTCTGATACTCATCTGCTGTTATTTCATACTTCAATCCCTGATAAGCATTCTTCGTTTTTTTGCAAATGAAAGCATGTATGTAGAACCGTTCTGGACCTCCACTAATATGAACGTCCAATACCAATATAGGCATAAATACCTTCTTGGATTTACCAGAAGCAACATCTTCTGTTACCAGGTAAAACGCCTTGCCAGGCGAAGCTTTCTGTAAAGCCTCGTCACCGTTGAAGCGATATATTGTTTCTTTCTTTTCTTCCATTATTCATACATTTTATTGCGAGCTTGCGAGTAATCAAGTTCTGTATTTTAAACCAATGCTCGTAGAGAATTGTTTAACAATACCCCAACTTGAAATAGTACATTACTTTTGCTCTATAAAAACTTTACTACAAAGATAGTAAAATTCTCTGTATCAGCAAAGAAAACTCTCTAAGTAAAGCGAACATTTAAGCATCATTAAAGATAGCGAGCTTCGTTTTAAGACTTGTTGTTACTT
>CAVBFV010000428.1:0-6371 GCA_963594575.1 Lachnospiraceae bacterium
GTGCCATCCCTGCTTTTTCACATAATCCGTGAGGATGGATTTCTGTGTCGCAATGCTCGCACTCTCGTTATCCGTACCATCGTCTTTAGATAAGCGGCAATAAATGCCGACTAAATAGATTTTCTTTTCTTCTTTGATTCCTGCCATACTGTAAAACCTCCGTATCTGTCCTATCTGTTTTCATGTCCCATTGCGTACATTCTAAGCGGACAGCCCCTCATTGTCGAAGGTGTCGCCCTCGGCAATCTTCTTCCGAATATCCTCGGAGATAATCGGGACAAACGCTTCTGTAACGGTCTGTGTGCCGACATATTCACGGCTGATTATCATCTGCACTGGTGCTTTTGGCACGATACGCTTTCTCTTTTTATCTGCTTTCTTATCCTCGCCCATACTTAAATCTTCCTTTCCAGACAGGGCAGGGAAGAGTTTGGAAATGTCCCCGCCCTGCCAATCAGATACCATTAATCCTCGCTGTTTAATTCTTTCTGTAATGCTTTAAGGAGTGCCGCCGCTTCATCAGCGTTCAGCGTGATTCCCTTGCCGCACTTTTCACGGTTCGGGGAAAAGCTGCGGATGTCATACTTCGGCTCTTTCCCATTCCATGAAATGAGATTGATTTCCTTTGTGTAGCCACTGTCGCCCGTAGACAATACTGCGATTTCCTTTACGATTTCATACTGGATTTCTCTCATTCTCCATACCTCAACTCTCTGTATTTACTTCCCGAAAAAAGAAGATTAGCGGCTGTCACGGTTGCGTTTCCTCTGCAACTCACGCTCCAAAAGTTTGATGATGGTTTCCTCCATCTGCTTCGGCGTTGTGTTCTTCGGAAAGTATTTTTTCAGCTTGCTTGTGTTGATTTTCAAGGTTTCTTTCTGGTTGCCCTTTTCCTCCGTCATAATCGCAAATATCGTATCCATGTCAAGCCGCCCGCTCTGGCTTAACTGTTTCATCCGCTGTGCCTGTGAGAGTGAGGGCGTTGCTTCTTCGCTCTCCATCGTGGCAAAGAGGTTTTCCTGCTCGTCTTTCTTCAAGAAGGACAGTTCCACCGCAGGCGTGAGGGCGATTTTCCCCTCGTCCACCATCTGCAAAATCGGCGGTATCAGTTCCGTCAGGCGGATAAAACGCTGCACGGTCATCCTGCCCACGCCGAAGCCCTGTGCCACCTTGTCGTCCGTCCGCAACTTCGTCACAACTTGTGACGAGGTTAAGTCTGTGCGGAAACCCTGCCGCTTCATGGCTTCGGATTTCATCTTGTAAGCAAACGCCCGCTCCGATGGCAGGATATTCTCACGCTGCAAATTGCTGTCTACAAGGGTGATGATGGCTCGGTCACGGTCTAAGGGCAGGACAAACGCAGGCACGGTATTTATCCCTGCAAGTTCAGAAGCACGGACACGCCGCTGTCCTGCAATCACTTCATAACCGTCCCCGTCCTCTTTCGGGCGTGTGATTATCGGCGTGACAATGCCAAATTCCTTGATGCTTTCCGCTAACTCTGACAGTGTTTCATCTTCTGCCACATGAAACGGATTGTCGGGGAACGGGTACAAGTCTTTGGTCTTTAACACCTTAAAATCCTGTTTCTTCATTCACATATCTACCTTTCTTTCGCTCTGCTTCTATGATTTTTCTGCAATTCTTCCAACACTTCGGGCGGTATTTTTGACAGCAGCCGCCCCATCTGCTCGTTGGTTCTCTGCAATTCAAATATCTTCTGATTCGCTTTCTGCACCTTTAGTTCCTGCTCGTACTTTTCATCACGCATACGCCCCGCATAGTCTGATTCCTGCCCAATTCTCTCTTTCAAACTGTCGATATACGCCTGCTGTTTCCCGATTTCCTTAGAGAATTTCTCCACGTCTGGCAGCCATGCAGAGAGTAAATCTAACGCTTTATCCCTTTTCTTCCCTGCGTTAAAGGCGTTGATGTCGGATAGGGCAGACACGATTTCTTCATACTGTTTATCAAGCCTGCCGCCTAATTTATAGAGCCATGTGGGGACGTGTTTCCGCTTGGTTTCCATTGAGGACTGCCCCCGTTCAAGCTGATTCCACCGTGAGGACATCCGCTCATGGTAGGCGGTCTGCCACTCGGATAATGATTTCTGGTTGCCTAAGATAGCTTTCGCTGACAGCTTATTGTCTGGCGTAATCGGCACAAAGCAGAGGTGCATATGGGGCGTTCTCTCGTCCATATGGACGACAGCGGAGAGGATATTCTGCTTTCCAACACGCTCCGAAATGAAGTCAAGAGCCGTCTGGAAATACGCTTTTTGTTCTTCGGGCGGTAACTGGTTCATAAATTCTGGTGAAGCTGTGATGAGCGTTTCCACCATCATCACGCTGTCTTTCCTTGTCCTGCACCCCGCTTCGGCTACCATGCGGTTAATCTCTTTCTTGTAGGTGTACTTTGGTGGTGCTATGAGATGGTAATTGTTTTTAGAGCGTTCCATATCTATATCTGGGTTGCTTTTGTAGGCTTCTTTCTTCCGCTCGTTGTGGCGTTCACAAGCCGCAACGCCGCCCGCTTTTCGTTTCTGGAAACGCAGGATTGCATAAGGCATAGGCGGATTCCTCCTTTCTTTCGGCGGGTGACCGTCCTTTGGGGTGACAGCGGTGACGGTGGTGACAGCAGTTTTGGGATACCCCCTGCCGACTGCCGCAACTGTCACCCTCACCCCCTGCATGACGGTCATGTCGATGATGACGGTGTTTTTGGGATACCCCCCTCGCAAGAGCCGTCACCGTCATGCCGCCATTCTTTTATCCGAAGCCGTAAGGCGTAGGATAGCAGGGCACAGCCCTGCCTTAAGGGAGTCCAGAGGGAACGTCTGGCACACGACTTTGCAGGGCAAAGTGTAGTGTGTTACACCCTGTAAACGCAGTCGGAAAAATCGGAATGATTTTTCTGACCGCAGGGGTGGTTTTACACGACCGAAAAGGGCGAGTAAATCTCACGCCTGCATTTTGCGTTTACGGGGTGTTCTCCCGTAGGGATGACAGCGGCAGGGTATCCTAAAATCACTGTCACCACCGTCACTGCTGTCACCCGCAGGGCAGAGCCGCCAGCTTTACATGGCTTTAAGCGTCAATGACAGTAACAGGGGGGTATCCTAATATCGCTGTCACCACCATCACCGCTGTCACCCGCCCTCCTTGCAAGGGCAATCCGCCTGCCGTCTTTCCTGCGGCTGTACTGGTAGCAGATACGGTTCTCGCTTAAAAATGTGGTGCGGTATTCATTCAGCCATTTCGTAATCACCGTGGGTATGGTTTCCGTTTCCCCCATAGCGGCTAACAGTTCCGTTGCCGTGCCTATCCATTCTTCCTTATCCCTCATAAAATCCACCAACCGAAAAAGGACATCTGGTATCGTTTCTTTCGCAAGCTGCTCCTGCGTTTTCCGCTCCACAAGCTCCCAACGGCAATCACGGAAACGCAGCGTGTATTCCTGATAAGGCGTGTCCCTGCCCGTCACATACAGCTTGGCGGTGTCAGACGCACGTTTCTCCTTTTCCAGAACAAAGGTAGCGTCCGCACTCCCCGTTAATCCTGTCGTCCCAGACACCTTGTTGAACACGTCGCTGTCATTCTGCTTTCGGATGTGGTGTACGACAATGACCGCCAGAGAGTGCCTGTCGGCAAAGTCTTTGATGAGGGAGATGTCCCCATAGTCGCTTGCATAGGCATTGTCTTTTGAAGCTGTACGGACTTTCTGCAAGGTATCAATGACAATGAGCCTGCTGTCTGGGTAATCTTTCAGATAATCTTCAAGCTGCACGATAAGACCGTCTGACAGCTTGCAGCTTGCCACGGCAAAGTGGAGCCGCCCGCTTGCTTCGTCCGTCAAACGAAATAACCTGTCCTGTATGCGGCAGAACGTGTCCTCAAGGCAGAGGTAAAGCACATCGCCCTCCATTGTCGGCATATCCCATAAAGGGATTCCCTGCGACACGCATAAGCATAGCTTCAGCATGAGCCAGCTTTTGCCTATCTTCTGTGAGCCGCAGAACAGCGATAAGCCTGTCGGGATAAGGCTGTCCACCACAAAGGATGGTTTCTCAAGCGGTTCATAAAGGAGCGTTTCGGCGTTGACTGTCTGTAACTTCTGCATGGCTTTCCTCCTTTCGGGCGGTGTCTTTGTTTTCGTTGCACATAGGCGTTGACCTCCTTAAAAATAGATTTACTCCCACGGAAAAAAGTGAGAGTATGTAATGCCGCCAATCCCACACAAATAAAAAACAGATTTCTTTTTCGGGCGGTGTCGGTCACGGTTGGAGATATTTCTTCAATTTCCGCCTTTACTTTCTCCTTTGCAATCGCAACAGATTTCTGTATTGCCGAAGCGGTGCAATGCTCCATAGCGGCGATTTGGTAAAAATTGAACTCATACTCGTAGTAGAGCAGGAAACGCCGCCTTTGTATCTCTGGAAGGCTCCCAACCGCCTTATAGAGCGTTTCATTCCGTTCTTCCTCAACCATGCGTTCATCAAGGCTCTTAGGCACACGCAACGCCCGTCTGTAAAGGGTTTCGTCCCATACCTCGTTAAACTCCCTGTGCCGCTCGTCCCATTAGAAAAGATTCCTGTTCCTGCGCTCCATCTGCCGAAACTCCATAAAGAACTGTTCCGACACTTCCAACTCGTGGGATTTGCCCTGCCCGTCCTTAAAGCTGATAAAATACCTTGTGCCGCTTTCCGTGGATTCCTCCCGAAGCGTGTATGCCTTAACCCTGTATGCCATCCTGTTGTCCTCCTGCAAAAAATGAGTGAGGGGATTTCCATCCCTCACCCAGTAGCCCGCAGGATGGCAGGCTGTTTTAGAAGCTATAAAATTTTCCGCAGCTTCTTCCGCAGATGGTCTAACCTCGCATAGATGGCACCAGTCGTCAAATGCACAAGCGGGGCAATCTCCTTTGTGGAATACCCCTGCATTTTCAGCAGGACGATTTTCAAGGTACGCCCGTCCACCGTGACTAATACTTGATAGAGATTTTCGCTCTCAATCTCTTCCAGTAACTCCGCAACCGTACCCACTTCCGCCTGCCGCTCCCTGCCTGCCATGTCCTCAAGATATTCCGCAACGTCATTCGTCCATCGGTAAAACCGCCTGTTGGAATTGAAGTCTGCCCTGTCCGCCATGCGTATCTGCTCAATGGTCGCTTCATCAACGCCGCACTCACGCAGCAGCTTTTCCTCCGCTTCTTTCCAGATACGCCATTTCCTGTCCTCCCGTCCGTGGTTGTATGCCATTCTTACTTCCTCCAATCAGAATTGATTGAGAGGGCAGAGAAAAGCCCCCTCATCTTCCCAAAGGAAAAAACAAGGGGGCTGAACGCCTTAAATTTTAATTTTCTATTATCTTTCTTAGTTTTATTAGGATTCTGGCTTTGCGTTTGTTTACAACGCTCTGGGTTATGCCCAACCTCGCCCCGACTTCACGCTCGGAAAGTCCGTCAAAAAAGATTGCCTGTATCAGCTCCTGTTCACTATCCGACAGCAAAGGCAGGGCGGCTTTCAGCCTGTCCACCATGACCGCATTGACAACGGTTTCTGCAATGTCCACCGCTTCATCAGTGATAAAGTCCAGAGGATTCCCCTCGCTGTCCGTAAATCCGTCGAGAGATAGCAGTCTATTCTTTGTATCTAATTTTTGCAGATAACGCCACCGTTCCTTGTCACGGTAGAAGTCTGTGTATTGCTCCCTCACGACTTCAAGCAGACAGCCTTGAATGGGGATAAACAGCTTGTCCATATAGGTCTGGTCGGATTCCCTGCAACGGCAGAACTCCGTGTAGGATAATTCCACATAGCCGCCACTTTCTCTGATATATACCTTTCTTGGTGCATATTTCACCATAAATACCTCCCATCTGAATTTTTGAAATGTAAAAAATCCAGATGGAGAGGCGGAGAACGACACCGCATATCAGAAACAGCCCTACGGCACTTTCCAACAAAAATCGACAAAAGAAAAACCGCAAAGGCTCTGTGACCTTTACGGTTATAGGAAATAGTAATTCTATTGTATGGAGATTGTACTTCTACTTTCAAGGTGAGAAGTACCGTTGCACTGGCAGAAATTTTTTTAACTGGTTTCCTGCCGTTCTCTGATATGCTATGTATTGATAAATTTTGCTTCGTATGAGCAGATAGATAACTGCCCGAAAAAAGGACATAAAAAAATCCCTCCAAATTTAAAAACAAATTCAGAGGGTAATTTAGGGTATAACAAAATAACCCACCCGAATATCGTTTTTTTTATTTGGTGAGTTTGTTCTTTCAAATACGAAACAAAAAGAGCCGATGATTCGTGAATTGTTCCACAATTTCATCGGCTCTGCGTCTTAAGCGTCTGGCTCTTTGA
>CAVBFV010000429.1:0-5896 GCA_963594575.1 Lachnospiraceae bacterium
ATGGCACCATCCTCTGGCTTGTACTCTGTTGAAGAAAGCCCGTTAGGCAAGATATTTGACTCGCCAGCGTATGTAATGGTAGGCGACCAGCTCACCTTGTCAAAAGAACCGTTGCTTGTTTCCTCGGAACCCGACTGCACACGGAAATAGATTCTGTCACCACGCTTGACGGCAACAGAAGAGACTGCAGCAGCATAAGAACTGCCGTCGCCCTTTGCAATAGTCTTGTTCCAAAGCTCATTGCCACCCTTTTGGATAGCAACTCTTACGCCGTCTGCCTTCTGATACTCGTCAGCATCATAGTCATCTGTTGGTGCAATGAGGCTTACTTGACCAGTTACGCTGACAATTCCGTCCTTTGGAGCCTGCCATACACGCACGATGTCCTCCATTGGCGAGTTCTTGATGGCTTCCGCCTGCTCGTCCTCGCTAACTTCCATGACGGATGTGTCAACCTTGCCACCATAGATGATAGGGCTTGGGGTATCGGCACTGCTCAAAGTGAATGTAGGCACGGCATTGCCTGCTTGGTCAAACTCCAAGTGGTTGAAATATACCTTTCCGTTTGAAACGAGGTCAACAAGACCGTCACCATTAATGTCGCTGAAATATTGTGTTGTCTTTGTTTTGGTCGTGGACTTATTCGTTCCAACAACAGCAGTTAAAGAATTCCAACCGACAACGGCATTCGCACCAAAAGAGTTTGTTGAACTTTTGGATGTCGAGAAACTACTAATACCTTTTACTTTAATAGGTTCACCATATACAACCTCTCCATTGTCTGTCTTAATCTGTGGTCGGTAATATACCGTACCGCCAGACTTATACACCTTGTCGGGAAGTCCGTCACCGTTCAAGTCAACAAGTGCAGACAATCCCTTACTTGTATCGCTTGAATAACTATATGAACCACCTGCAGTATTACTTTTCCAACCACTTTCATCATTTACACCCACACCTGCATAGAACGAACCGCTCACAGAAGAACTTGTAGTACCGCCGAGTGCCGTAGGCTTGTCGCTGAAACGCTTGCTGACAGCCTTTAACGGATTGATGAACCCTGCGTCAAGTCCATCATCATGGGTGTTCCATTTTTCGGAATCATCCTTGAAAGGAACATAGCCCTTGTCTGCCTGTACGTCATCATAGTAGTCGAAGTTTTGGAAGGAGACCTCCTTGCCGTTGTTGTCATACTGTCTGACACCAGTGAGCATTTCCTTATGGAAAGCACCTTCCTTGTAGTCAAAGGCATAGCTGCGCAGGGTCTCGCCCTGGAAATTCACGGTCACTTTTTCCAACAGCCTGTTGGAGGAGGCGAGGAATCCATAGCGGGCATTGTTGGTCTTTACCTGCTTTACCTTGTTGCCATCAAAGAGTACAACGGTGTGCGGTTCCTGTCCTGCATTACCTGCGTGAACCTCCTTCAGATATGCAGCCTTGGCCTTCAAGCCGCCACGCACATCCTCATCCACGATGTCATACACATATTCTATATAGTCACCGTGGAGTTCCTCGACACGTTTCAGCTTCCATTCGGCAATCACCTCACGGGTATTGCCCGAAGCATCAGTGACATTGCCCTTTACAACAGCTCCGTCACCACCATAGATGTACTTGACACCCTGCTTGTCTGTAACCTCCCAATAATAGTTGGCAGGACTGTCACCCTTGCGGATGATACGGCTGAAATCACCGCCTTGGCGGGTGTAGAACTGGCGGTCAGCCTTTCTGTTCATCTTCTCGCCACGGTGTGCGACTCCCATCTGTCCGTTGTCGTCCATAGTGGAGAGCATTGAACCGGACAAAAGATAAGTCTCCGTCTCTTTTGACTGGTCATAACGAGGCACGCCCCACCGGGTGTCAAGCGTAATGCTTGGCACGCTGACGTTCCAACCCTCGCCAAGCCAACCGCTACCGCCCTCGCTGCTGTACTGCAAGCCAAGGCTTGGCTGCATACCGTTTCGTGCTGGCGGCATCTCGAACGGATACTGCAAGTTGGCAGAGCCACGGTTGTTTGCGCTTGGAGGCGCAATGACATTGAGCTTCGCCGTCGGGTCTGCCGCCTTGATGTCGTTCATCATCGTCGGGGCAAAGCCTTCGGTCTGCGGTGACTCCGGGGCCTGTATCACACCGTTGATCATGTCGGTGAAGTGGGTCGTCTTTGAAACGACACACTCTTCCTTCTTGTCCACACGCACACGCTCCAGCGCAACCCAATGCTTCTCGGCCGGATCGTAGTAATAGGTACGGATGTCGTCCTCGGTATAGCCGCTTGGTATTCTCGTGCGGTCATACTTTATCTTGACAGTCGCGCCCTCGCCTGTGAAGTGTGTTCCGTGAGGGAGAAAACGGTAGCCCTGTCCTCCTGCCGTGACATTGGTCATGGCAAAGTCAAGCTCAGGAACATTCTCCTCTCCGATAGAGTTCACGGAAAGGCTTCTGTTCCGAATGAGGTCTTTCTGAAGAACGACCAGTTTGCTACCTCCTACGGAGATACTGTCAGAGACACCCTTCTTGAAGAGTTTTCTCACGGCTGTCCCGTCCTTTGCCGAAAGGGACAGTGTGGCGGCAAGCAGTAAAACCAATGCCCACGCCACCTTCTGTATATAATTCTTCATGCGTATCTTCCTTTAAGTTACTTTACTGAGATTTTCCTTGTATGCTCCCCATTCTCGGAGATTGCCTTCACGACATACACACCCGATGCGGGAACCTTGAAGTCGGCCTGCTTGACGCTTTCGCCTGTCATTTGGCGTGACACTACCAGTTTGCCTGATACGTCAAACACCATCAATGTGGCTGCAGCAGGCTTGTCCTGTGTGAGTTTAGCCTCGTAGATGCCTGTCGTAGAACCGTTGCCATTGACAGTGAAATCCTCGTCTTCTCCAGAAATGAAGGTATTGTCAGCCTGTCTGTCCGAGCTGCCCACATGGCTCTCCCTTGCCTGTGTTCCGTTAGGCATACTTGCATCACACTCGCTGCCGACATAGACGGTCATCGTTGTCGTACACTTCTTGGGTGTTTCTATCTGCACGTTGCCCCTTGTGGTGAATGAGGTTACAGGCGTACCGTTTACGGTAAGATCTGTGATATGTGTCTCGCCCTTTCCGTACTTGATGCAGAACCGCCATGCACGAAGTGACCAGACATATTCATGATGCACGGTCTGTCCGTTCAACTTGTATGTGACCTGCATATTGCGGACTGTTACGCTAAGCACATCGCCAGGCTTGATGGTGACATATTTGGTTAGGCTTGTATATCCACCGGTTATGATATGCGCCTTGTCGCCCCGCACGTCGAAGCCATATTGGGTGATCTCGTCCGTGAGGCTTGGCTCCAATCCCACACGGTAGTTTGATTTTGTATCGTTCACCGTCCATGAGATGTCGCCAGACAGATAGGTCCTGGTGTCATGTGAGTATGAGGTGTAGAGTGCGTTGCCAGTGGCATAAATCTCGTTGCCTCCACCTTGTGATACGGACAGCGCATAGGCGCCGGGGGCAAGATTCGTGATTCTATGCGTGTCACCGAAGAATGTTCCTCTGGCAATGGTTTCTCCTTTTACTTTTCCTGCAACGGTGTCAACGCTGAGCACATAGGAATAGACTGGTGTACCGATGTTGATGCCGATGTCGATATACCCGTCATTGCGTGGAACTCCATTCTCGCAACTTGACGGCGTAGGAGTGGCATCATAGGAAATGCCGTCATAATAGGCGAATGTGAACACATCGCTTCCGCTTCCGTCTGCATCCCATAGGATATTGCGGAATATGGTCTTGCCCCTTGTCATATCAGGCTTGGAGCATCTTATGTTGCTATTGCTGTTGATGTCGAAATCACCTTCACCGCTTGGGTCTATGAGCATGACGGTACGCTTGCGGCAATAGTCCGAGAACTCCCTGTCCGGTGTGAGGTCATAGCTCAGCTCTGCCATATAACCGACATCATCTATTCCTCCTGTCCTCAAGCCTGCCATGTTCAAGGCGGACTCTGCTCCTTCCGTTCGGATAATGCCCACATTTGTGTCTGTGTCAGTTGCATCCGAAAGGGATATGGTTCTTGTCGCACTTCCTGTTCCGTCAACACGCAGATAGATGTTTTTGCCTTCCTTGCGGATAGAGATGTCCGTTCCGTCAACATCCGTGGCGATGTATGAATTTGAGACCGCTCCGTTGATGATCGGATAAACAACTCCAGCATTGGTGAACCGGAATCCATACTTGCATGTGCTGCCACCGATGCTTCCGAAGCCAACGTCAAAAGTCGGGTGACTTGTCGGACAGGTGAACTCAAAAGCACCGCCACCTCCAACAAGGGCTGGTGTCGTGGCATAAGCTCCGGAAGCGGCTTTCTCTTGGATGATATTGTCAGTAAAGCCATTCCTTGACACTTCAAATCCTTGCGCAGTCCATCTTGCCACTGTACTGTCGGGCTTTGACGGCACGTTGGTCTTGACCATCCATGTACGTTTCATGACATGCCACAGGGAATCTGTAGGTGAGGTATATGTTGCAAGTGCCACATCATCGTCGCCCCAGAAAGTAAAGCCTCTGTCCGGCATCGGATTGCCGTTTTCACGTCCCATGACAAGCAGACGGGAAGCGGATGAAGGGTTGTATGGATTTGCGTCATGGTAAGTTCCGTTCTCCTTCAAGGCCGCATATACCGGACTTTCCTCATATGATGTTGCGGAAAGCGGTTGTGAGAGACTTCCTGCCGTGTCGGTTCCAACAGCTGTGACCCTATGGTGGTAGGCTTGGTTCTCCGCCATATCCCAAGTCAGGTTTCCGTCGCTGTCAAGATACGAGCCTTTGAGGGTGATGCCGTACTTTACCGCCAGATAGCTCTCCACTTTTCTGCGCTCATCGGGTGTAAGCATCCTGCTGAACACAATAAGCTCAGGGGCATATCCCCGGATGGAAGCATTACCGAAGAGCGAGGTCGGGAAATCCGTACCGAAACTGCCAGAGGTGGAAGGGGTTCCGATGAATAATGTGGTGTTGGAGTTGTCTCCCCACAATGTTGTTGAAGGATTGCTTACCTTGAAGTAGGACACAACTCGCAGGGCGCTTTCCTTAAAACCGTTCTCGGACAAAGAATCACTTGATTGATAAAGCAGGTCTTCACCCGATGCTGAACCATAGTCCAGTGGTTCAACACCTCTACCCCTTACGGCTTTGTCCTTGCTCAGAATGGCTCCGTCGCCCTTGCGGCCGTCAAGAGCATAGACAACCATATCCTTGCCGATGGTTGCCAGTTCCGGTGAAAAGACACCGATGACGGTAGCCTGTGAGAGGTCGCCGTGCTTGAGGCTGGCACTCAGGCTGCGGAATCCGTCTGCGAGCCAGAGACTCGGATTGAAATTGAAGTAATGGACTGAACTGTTCGGAAGAGTAAGTTCAGACTTGACGCCACGGCTGTCCAATAGCATCAGCCGTATGGAATCCCCAGAGAAATCCTGCCAACGGTAATAACCTTGCAGGTCTGAGTTCAAAGGCGCAGTCTTGAACCACAGTTCGCTTCCGCTGACTCCTCCGGGCGTTTGCGCGAAACTGCCGATAGCGAAGCCTAACAGTAACAAAGAAGTAAACTTTCTCATGCGCTGTCAATTTGGAGTGTTTGAAAAATATAAAAACGTATGCCTCTGCCGCGCAGGGAGAGACCAGTGAGAGAGAACGGACTGTTACTACGGAGAAGAATTGTGATATAGGCTGCTCCGTAAAGTCCTATTGTCACGTGGCAGGCCAATAGGCTTTACCACCAAAATAATGCTGCAAATATACAAAAATAATCTTAATAAACAGATATAATCTTTAAGAAATTTGCTGGTTTGGTGTTTTTTTCTTATGATTTCGGTCGATTTTGCAGAAATCTTTTACATCTGTTGTAT
>CAVBFV010000430.1:0-5729 GCA_963594575.1 Lachnospiraceae bacterium
GTGTTCGTTTGACAAACTCTAAGGAGGTTAACTCTTACATCCCAGGAGAGGGTCATAACTTGCAAGAGCACTCAATCGTGTTGGTTCGCGGTGGTCGTGTAAAGGACCTTCCTGGTGTACGTTATCACATTGTTCGTGGTACTCTTGATACCGCAGGTGTTGCAAACCGTACACAGCGTCGTTCAAAGTACGGTGCTAAACGTCCAAAGGCTAAGAAGTAATTCTTAATTTCCGCACAAAGACAATGTTAAACCGAAAATTCACGGTCGGAGAAGGTCGAGAATTACGGTGTTTATTCTAAAACAAACGTTTTGCTGGAGAAGTAACAGGTTGAGTAAACGCTCGGGTGCGGGTGTTGAAGAACAATGAAACAGCCCCATGCAGAATTTTAATTTTTCAATTCAAAAATGAGAAAAGCAAAACCAAAGAAGCGTGTGATCCTTCCAGATCCAGTCTTCAATGACCAAAAGGTCTCTAAGTTCGTAAATCATTTGATGTATGATGGTAAGAAGAGTACATCTTATGAGATTTTCTACAATGCACTTGATACAGTAAAGGCTAAGATGGCTAACGAGGAAAAGTCTGCTCTTGAGATTTGGAAGCAAGCTCTCGATAACATCACTCCTCAGGTTGAGGTAAAGAGCCGTCGTATTGGTGGTGCAACCTTCCAGGTTCCTACAGAAATTCGTCCTGATCGTAAGGAAAGCATCTCTATGAAGAATCTTATCGCTTTCGCTCGTAAACGCGGTGGTAAGACTATGGCAGATAAGTTGGCTGCTGAGATTATGGATGCTTACAATAACCAGGGTGGTGCTTTCAAGCGTAAGGAAGATATGCATCGTATGGCCGAGGCTAACCGTGCATTTGCTCACTTCAGATTCTAATTTAATTAAATAGGTAAAAAGAAAATGGCAAATCGCGATTTACATTTGACACGTAACATCGGTATCATGGCGCACATCGATGCCGGTAAGACAACAACATCTGAGCGTATCTTGTTCTATACAGGTAAGACTCATAAGATCGGTGAGGTACACGATGGTGCTGCTACAATGGACTGGATGGCCCAGGAGCAGGAGCGTGGTATTACTATCACTTCTGCAGCTACAACTTGTAACTGGAACTATCTCGGTAAGTCTTATAAGATCAACTTGATCGATACTCCGGGACACGTTGACTTCACTGCTGAGGTTGAGCGTTCTCTCCGTGTACTTGATGGTGCTGTTGCTACATATTCTGCAGCTGATGGTGTTCAGCCACAGTCTGAGACTGTATGGCGCCAGGCTGATAAGTATAATGTACCTCGTATTGGTTATGTAAACAAGATGGACCGTTCTGGTGCAAACTTCTTCGAGACAGTACAGCAGATGAAGGATATCTTGGGCGCTAATCCAATTGCTATTCAGATTCCTATTGGTGCAGAGGAGAACTTCAAGGGTGTAGTTGATCTCATTAAGATGAAGGCTATCCTTTGGCACGATGAGACTATGGGTGCTGAGTATGATGTAGAGGATATTCCTGCAGACTTGGCTGACGAGGCTGCTGAGTGGCGTGATAAGCTCCTTGAGGGTGCTGCAAACTTCGATGATGAGGTTATGGAACTTTATCTCGATGGTAAGGATATTCCAGAAGAAAAGCTTCTTGCTGCTATCCGTAAGGGTTGCTGTGCTATGGAGTGCTGTCCAATGTTGCTCGGTTCTTCATACAAGAATAAGGGTGTTCAGCCATTGCTCGACTATGTATGTGCATTCTTGCCTTCACCAATGGATACTCCAAATATCATCGGTACTAACCCTGATACTGAGGAGGAAGAGGATCGTAAGCCATCTGAGGATGAGCCAACATCTGCTCTCGCATTTAAGATTGCTACCGACCCATTCATGGGCCGCTTGGTATTCTTCCGTGTTTACTCAGGTAAGGTTGTTGCTGGTTCTTATGTTTACAACCCACGTTCTGGCAAGCGCGAGCGTATCAGCCGTCTGTTCCAGATGAACTCAAAGCAGGAGATTCCAATGGAGTCTATCGATGCTGGTGATATCGGTGCAGGTGTAGGTTTCAAGGATATCCGTACAGGTGATACACTCTGTGATGAGGATCACCCAATCGTATTGGAGTCTATGACATTCCCTGATACTGTGATCTCTATCGCAGTTGAGCCTAAGAGCCAGGCAGACATCGCTAAGATGGATAATGGTCTCGCTAAGTTGGCTGAGGAGGACCCAACCTTCACTGTTCGTACAGATGAGCAGAGCGGTCAGACAATTATCTCTGGTATGGGTGAGCTCCACTTGGATATCATCATCGACCGTTTGAAGCGTGAGTTCAAGGTTGAATGTAACCAGGGTAAGCCTCAGGTTAACTACAAAGAGGCTATTACTAAGACAGCTCAGAGCCGTGAGACTTACAAGAAGCAGTCTGGTGGTCGTGGTAAGTTCGCTTGTATCGATGTAACCATCGGTCCTAAGGACGAGGATTACAAGGAAGGCGACTTGCAGTTCATCAACGAGGTTAAGGGTGGTAACGTTCCTAAGGAATTCATCCCATCTGTACAGAAGGGCTTCGCTGATTGCTTGTCAAATGGTGTACTCGGTGGCTTCCCAATGACAGGTTTGAAGGTGACTTTGACCGATGGTAGCTTCCACCCAGTTGACTCTGACCAGTTGTCATTCGAGTTGGTAGCACATCAGGCATTCAAGGTACTTTGCCCTAAGGCTGGTCCAGTTTTGATGGAGCCTATCATGAAGGTAGAGGTTGTTACTCCAGAAGAGAACATGGGTGACGTAATCGGTGACTTGAACAAGCGCCGTGGTCTCGTTCAGGGTATGGAAGAAGGTCGTAGCGGTGCTCGCATCGTAAAGGCAATGGTTCCATTGGCTGAGATGTTCGGTTATGTAACAGCTTTGCGTACTATCACTTCTGGTCGTGCAACAAGTTCTATGGAGTACGATCATCATGCACCTCTTTCTTCAACAATTGCTAAGGCTGTGTTGGAGGAGGTTAAGGGTCACGCAGAACTCCTTTAATAAGAAATAACGGTAAGATGAGGCGCTGCTTAGCGAATGACTCTTAAGCAGCGTACCTCTTCTTCCATTAGACTAAATAATTCATATAATAATAACTTAATTTTAAAAATGAGTCAGAAAATCAGAATTAAGCTGAAGTCTTACGACCACCAGTTGGTTGACAAGTCAGCTGAGAAGATTGTGAAGGCTGTTAAGGCAACAGGCGCTATCGTTAGCGGTCCTATTCCATTGCCAACACACAAGCGTATTTTTACTGTAAACCGCAGTACTTTCGTTAACAAGAAGTCTCGCGAGCAGTTCCAGCTCTCAGATTTCAAGCGTCTCATTGACATCTACAGTTCAACAGCTAAGACAGTTGATGCCTTGATGAAGCTTGAATTGCCAAGTGGTGTAGAAGTAGAAATCAAAGTCTAATTATTAAAAATTAAATTGAAATGCCAGGATTAATTGGAAGAAAAATCGGAATGACATCCGTTTTCAGTGCCGACGGTAAGAATATTCCGTGCACTGTTATCGAAGTAGGTCCTTGTGTTGTAACCCAGGTGAAAACTGTAGAAAAGGATGGTTACAAGGCTTATCAGTTAGGTTTCGAAGAGGCAAAGGAGAAGCGTACTTCTCAGCCAATGATGGGAATCTTCAAGAAGGCAGGCACAACACCTAAGAAGCACTTGGCCGAGTTCAAGTTTGATGAGGAGTACAACCTCGGTGACACCATTACAGTTGAAATCTTCAACGGCTGCAAGTTCGTTGACGTAATTGGTACATCAAAGGGTAAAGGCTTCCAGGGCGTTGTTAAGCGTCACGGATTCGGTGGTGTAGGTCAGTCTACTCACGGTCAGGATGACCGCGCTCGTAAGCCGGGATCTATTGGTGCTTGTTCTTACCCTGCAAAGGTGTTCAAGGGTATGCGCATGGGCGGCCAAATGGGAGGTGACAGAGTTACAACTCAGAACCTTCAGGTGTTAAAGGTAATTCCAGAGCAGAATCTTCTTATTGTTAAGGGTTCTTTCGCTGGATGCAAAGGTTCAACTGTTTTAATTGAGAAATAATGGAAGTTAGCGTATTAGATATCAAAGGTCAGGAGACCGGCCGTAAGGTAGCTCTTAATGATGCAATCTTCGGTATTGAGCCTAACGATCACGTTCTCTATCTCGACGTAAAGCAGTATCTCGCTAACCAGCGTCAGGGTACAGCTAAGTCTAAGGAGAGAAGCGAGATGAGCGGTTCTACTCGTAAGCTTGGTCGTCAGAAGGGCGGCGGCGGTGCTCGCCGTGGTGATATTAACTCACCTGTACTCGTAGGTGGTGCTCGCGTTTTTGGTCCTAAGCCACGTGATTACCGCTTCAAGCTCAACAAAAAAGTAAAGATTCTTGCTCGTAAGTCTGCTCTGTCTTATAAGGCACAGGAAAGCGCAATTGTAATGTTGGAAGACTTTACATTTGAGGCTCCAAAGACTAAAGAATTCTTAAGTATTATTAAGAATCTCAAAATTGAGGGCAAAAAAGTGCTCTTTGTTTTGCCAGAATCAAATAAAAACGTATATTTGTCTGCTCGTAACTTGCAGCGTACTGAAGTTATCCTCGCATCAAACGTCAATTCGTATAAAGTTTTGAATGCTGATGTTGTAGTGATTACAGAAAAGTCGCTCGAGACTATCGACCAAATCTTAACAAAGTAAAAAGGAGATATTAGAATATGGCATTTATTATCAAACCATTGGTTACTGAGAAGATGACCAAGATTACAGACAAGCAGCCTAACCGCTATGGCTTCGTTGTTCGTCCTGAGGCTAATAAGCTCGAGATTAAGAAGGAAGTTGAGAGTCTGTATAATGTTACAGTAGTTGACGTGAACACTATTCGTTACGCTGGCAAGCGCTCTGCCCGTTATACAAAGGCAGGTCTTGTTAAGGGTCAGAAGAATGCGTTCAAGAAGGCAATCGTTACTCTTAAGGAGGGCGATACAATTGATTTTTACAGCAATATTTAAAATAAAAAATGGCAGTACGTAAATTAAAACCGGTTACTCCGGGTCAAAGACACAAAGTTATTGGCACGTTCGAGGATATTACTGCATCCGTGCCAGAGAAGTCTCTCGTTTACGGTAAGCGTTCTACCGGCGGTCGAAACAACACCGGTAAGATGACCGTTCGCTACATTGGCGGTGGTCACAAGCAGAAGTATCGTTTAATCGACTTCAAACGTGAGAAAGATGGTGTTCCAGCAGTTGTTAAGACAATCGAGTACGATCCAAACCGTTCGGCTCGTATCGCATTGCTTTACTATGCTGATGGTGAAAAACGTTACATTATTGCTCCTAACGGACTTCAGGTAGGCGCTACTTTGATGTCAGGTGCAGATGCTGCTCCTGAGATCGGTAACTGTCTTCCTTTGGCAAACATCCCTGTTGGTACAGTGATCCACAACATTGAGTTGCGTCCTGGTCAGGGTGCTTTGTTGGTTCGTTCGGCTGGTAATTTTGCTCAGTTGACTTCTCGTGAGGGCAGTTATTGTGTAATTAAGCTCCCTTCTGGTGAAACACGCCAGATTTTGAGTGCTTGTAAGGCTACAGTTGGTAGTGTTGGTAACTCTGACCACGCTCTTGAGCAGTCTGGTAAGGCTGGTCGCTCACGCTGGTTGGGTCGTCGTCCACACAACCGTGGTGTTGTTATGAACCCTGTTGATCACCCAATGGGTGGTGGTGAAG
>CAVBFV010000431.1:0-5691 GCA_963594575.1 Lachnospiraceae bacterium
GCACTGGTTTCCAAGTGTTAAATTTCGGCAATAATATTTTACAATTTACCATGCTTTGCCGCTTTTCTTTCGAACATGGATTAAACGGATTAAACGGATAAGCATCGGTGATGCATTCGCGTGCATCGCATGGTGCTTTGCTGGG
Organism: Lachnospiraceae bacterium; assembly: GCA_963594575.1. Classification (GTDB taxonomy): domain Bacteria; phylum Bacteroidota; class Bacteroidia; order Bacteroidales; family Bacteroidaceae; genus Prevotella. The sequence goes on from CAVBFV010000431.1 coordinate 146, forward strand.
TGCGGGATTTAACGGTTTATCAACACACGTCGGTGGCACATCCGGGAATTCTCGTCACGACAAAGAGCGGCAAGTCGGGCAAGGTGCTGCAGGGCAGCTACGGCGGCGTGCGCGTCTACAACTTCTTCATAAACAAGGTGCTGGAGCAAATTGAGAACGGAACGCTGAGCGAAACCGACGAGGTGAAAAACTATCTCGGCGAGGCTTACTTCTTCCGCGCGCTCAACTACTTCAACATGCTGGCCTGCTACGGCGACCTGCCTATCGTGACCGAAGTGCTCCCCGACGAGAACGACGCCATCGTGGCAAGCTCATGCGCTCGTCGGAAGCACTGCTCAACTACATGGAGGCTGAATATGAGCTCAACGGCCGCCTCGACGCCACAGCGCAGCAATACTGGCGCGAGCTACGCACCCGCGCGGGCGTGGACACCGACTTCCAGAAGACCATCGACGCCACCGACCTGTCGCAGGAAATGGACTTGGGCAAATACTCCGGCACAAAGCTCGTGGACAAGACCTTGTACAACATCCGTCGCGAGCGCGTCACGGAGCTGTTCTCTGAGGGCCTGCGCTTCGCCGACCTCATACGCTGGCGCGCCTTCGACAACATGATTACCACGAAGTGGATACCCGAAGGCGTCAACTTCTGGGACAACATGTACAAGTTCTACGACAAGGACATCAGGTGCAACGGCGAGAGCGATGCCGTGGTGTCGGCGAAGAGCCTGGGCAAGTACTTGCGCCCATACAGCAAGTCGATGCAGTCTACCAACGAGCTGAAGGATGGCTACAACTGGCACGAGGCTTACTACCTCTACCCCATCGGCGTGACCGACATGCGCACGGCCTCGCCCGACCGCTCGCTGGAGAACACCAACCTCTACCAGAACATCAACTGGCCGACAGCGGCCGGCGGACACGCGGAGAAGTAAAAAAATGGTTCATCAGGAATTTGGAGTGATGGGCTTATATGTGCAATCCCTATTTACGGTAAATGCCTTCTTTCCACCATTCCGATTAAGAGTATTTTTTAGCTCTTATAGCTTACAGATCTAAAAGAAAGTTTTCTGCCAATGTGCATTTATAGTTTGTAGCATAAACCATTATTGATTACCAATGCCTTAGCAAATAGCAAAACAGGTTATTATGTTGATTTACAAAGTGATATATTCATCACTCCAAATTTCGGAAGACCCAAAAAAATGACGTCTGGCTTGTCGGCAACAGCTGCATTGCCGACAGCCAGCTGACGTCAGATATTCATTAAAAAAGAGGCAAGCACCCAACGTTGGCGTTTGCCTCTTTTTTTTATAAATGCCGCAACCCCATACCTACGCCAAGAGCAGACGGCGGGGTATGGGGTTGTACATGATTATATGCTAAGCAGTTGCGTGTTTATAGGGTGCAGTATGACCGGCAATCAGTCGACAATGACCAAACGCCCAAAGCTTCACGTGGTGGGCAAACGACGTGCTGTTTCCATGGCAGACAGCCGAGAAATTCTCGTAAAGTGAGTTGCTCATAATAATGACTTGTTTTTGAAGTATAACTTGTTCTTCCACATCGTATCTTTACCACCGTGGCTGTCGTGCTCGGTTGGTGCAGATTATCACTGCTCTTGATGTTTCAAGAGGCAAAGGTAAGAAGGATTTTCCAGCATAAGCAACATTTGGCCATGTCTTTCCAACTTTCTTTCTTCGCCACTGCCTTATTGCCGCCTTGCCCTCAGCGACTTCACAGCCGCAAACATCGTCGTCGCCATCGTTGACCTCCAAGATGTTAAAGAAAGCAAAATTCTATCATTTTTATAGTACTATGTATTGCATAGTACCTAATCGTTGCCTATCTTTGCAGGCGTAACAACCCAAAAACCTAAATGCAATGAACATCGACAATGCCAAGTCACAGATGCGCAAGGGCATGCTCGAATACTGCATCATGCTTCTGCTCCGCCACCGCGCGGCCTATGCCAGCGACATCATAACGCGGCTGAAGGAGGCCGAGCTGATAGTGGTGGAGGGCACGCTCTACCCACTGCTGACGCGCCTGAAGAAGGACGGCCTGCTCTGCTACGAATGGCAGGAGTCAAAACATGGACCGCCACGCAAGTATTACGCGCTGACGGCCGACGGCGAGGCTACGCTCAGTGAGCTCGACAAGGCGTGGCAAGAGATAGCCCACACCGTGGGGGTATTGAAAGACGCGCGACAAGACGCTAACTTGCAACCAAAACAATAACTCTTAAAAACCGGAAACGTCTATGAAAAAGAACATCAACATAAACCTCTTTGGCACGCTCTATGCCATCGACGAGGACGCCTGCGACCTGCTTGAGGATTATCTCAACAACATGAAGAGCTACTTCGCCAAACGCGAAGGGGGCGACGAGATTGCCGACGACATAGAGCACCGCGTGGCGGAACACCTGTGGGCACTGAAAGAGCAAGGCATGAATGCCATCGACCTGGAAACCGTGAAGCGCATAATCGGCAGCATTGGCAACCCCGACGAGGTTGACGGTTCAACGAACGACGATTCAACCACGTCGGCTGACGATTCAGCCACGGAGACTGGCGATTCAGCCACGGAGAAGACGGCGAAAGAGCGAGACGCGGAAACGGATGACAAGCATCGAAATGGTAAACATGAAATACGTGTGGACATTAATCTCGGCGACGCAAAATGGTTTGACCGCATGCTTCACCACGTCAAGACGCACCGCTTCTACCGCGACGGCAAGGACAAGATCGCGGGAGGCGTGATTTCCGGACTACGCCACTATTGCGGCGGTGGCGACATAGTGGTGTGGCGAGTGTGCGCCGTGCTGCTGGCCCTTGCCACGTTCACGCTCTGCCAAATGAATTTCTCCGGTGGCCTGCAAAGGTTTCTCGTCTTGTTCTTCACCGTGCCTTTGATTATCTACGCGGCTCTTTGGCTGCTCGCTCCCGTGGCACGCACGGCAGAGGAACGCCTCTGCATGACGGGCGTGGAAGTGACGCCAGAGTCGATAAGCCGCACCTTGATAGCAGAAGCCGACAAAGAAAAGAAGCCCACGACACGGCAGCATGGCGACGGTATGATAATGAGTAGGCTGTTTGAGATTGCTAAGTTCGGCGTAAAGGCAACCGCTATTGTGGCGTTTGCCATAATGTCGGCTGTCGCGTTGGCTTATCTCGTGTGTGGAGTAGTCTACTCCATCGTGGGCGAGCCGTTCCTCCTGTTGTTCTTCGACGAACCTGAGAACACGCGTGTGCTTTCGTCCATACCGCTGCTTGGCATGTATTGGGTGACATCGGCGGTGTGCTGGCTCATTGTGGCACTGCTTCCGCTGCTGGGCATAGCGCGCTCGTTCAAACCGAACCGCAAACGGCTTGGTTTCGCGGCCATAGCCTCGCTCGCGAGCGTGTGGACAGTGGCCATCACCATGGGCATATTGCTGTTTGTGCTGTTCGCCATACACGCCGACAACGAAAGCAAGATAATAGACCGCCAGCACAACACGCGCAACGGCATCTACCTTAACCGCTGGACGTGGGAGCACCTGTACGCCACGGGATGGAGCGTGAAAGAGGCTAACAACATAAGATTCGCTTCTTTGTTCGGAAGCAGCGACGAAGACCCGCTGCGCCTTGACGTCGAACCGTTCAGAGTCAGTCCCGACAAGGACGGCAAGCCCATGACGCTGTCGGTGAGCCGCAAGCAAAGCGTGGCAAAAGGTGACTACGCGCTCGAATGCATGGCGATATGCACGGCCATGGATGCCACGCTCAGCGTGTGGAGTGGCTCCAAGTGTCTTGCCGTGCTGCGCCTCGACGGTTATGGGGCAGCAGAAGACCGCTTACTGAAAGACTTTGACTGGACTGCCAGCCGTGACATCCCGCTCTTCAGCGAGCAAAACGACAGCACGATGTGGGTAGACAACGTGAGACATGGCAACGACAAGTGGCACTACCTCGTATCAAAGCCTTTCCATCACGACGGCGGCACGCTGGAATATCGCCTGCGTATTGGCCAGCATGACGTTGAAGACGCCACGACCGTGAACAGCGAGGTGTGGATGGCACACGAGACACTAAGGAAGCAGTGAGCAAGTTCATTCACTGCCGACAAGAAACGTGAGCTTGGCAAAACAAGATTAGCCAATCTCCACTCCCAAGACGAATCGTGGTAACCATCCGAAATCGCCGTCTTTTCATTTATATATGCAAAAGGCTGATTTCGGATGGTTACAAGAAAGGAAATATACGTTTACCTGACAAGGTAAAACGGATAGGATAAAACGGATACTGTAAAACGAGAAAAGCCCCGACTACCTATTGGTAATCGAGGCTTTCTTCAAAGGAGGCGGCTACCTACTCTCCCGCATTGCATTGCAGTACCATCGGCGCAAGCGGGCTTAACTTCTCTGTTCGGAATGGGAAGAGGTGGGACCCCGCCGCGATAACCACCTGATGTACGGTTAACGTCCTTCAAGACGTATGGGTGACATACAGGCAACAAGCAAAACCTTAATACAGTTGAAATCACGAGCCTTTTCACGCGCGGACCTTTTGGCATCGCGCGGAAAGAAAGCTTTCGGGCAATTAGTAGCGCTCGGCTTTGACGTCACCGTCTTTACACCTGCGCCCTATCAACGTCGTCGTCTGCGACGACCCTCAAAGGAGCTCTCATCTCGCGGTGGGCTTCGCGCTTAGATGCTTTCAGCGCTTATCCCGTCCGGACTCGGATACCCTGCGGTGCGCCTGGCGGCACAACAGGTAGACCGGAGGTCCGTCCGTCACGGTCCTCTCGTACTAGTGACGGCTCCACTCAAAACTCCAACGCCCACGATAGATAGAGACCGAACTGTCTCACGACGTTCTGAACCCAGCTCGCGTGCCACTTTAATGGGCGAACAGCCCAACCCTTGGGACCTTCTCCAGCCCCAGGATGTGACGAGCCGACATCGAGGTGCCAAACCACCCCGTCGATATGAGCTCTTGGGGGGGATCAGCCTGTTATCCCCGGAGTACCTTTTATCCTTTGAGCGACGGAGTTTCCATACACATCCGCCGGATCACTATGCCCCAGTTTCCTGCCTGCTCGGGATGTCTCCCTCCCAGTCAAGCGCCCTTATGCCATTACACTCATTGAGGCCGGTTACCAATCGGCCTGAGGGCACCTTTGGAAGCCTCCGTTACGCTTTTGGAGGCGACCACCCCAGTCAAACTACCCACCAAGCAGTGTCCGCGCATCGCGCGTTAGACCTCAGACAGCCAAAGGGCCGTATTTCAAGGATGGCTCCACGAAAGCTGGCGCTCCCGCTTCGAAGCCTCCGGCCTATCCTACACATCGGATGACCAAGGTCAATGCTAAGCTGTAGTAAAGGTTCACGGGGTCTTTTCGTCCCATCGCGGGTAATCGGCATCTTCACCGATACTACAATTTCACTGAGCTCATGGTTGAGACAGCGTCCGGATCATTACACCATTCGTGCAGGTCGGAACTTACCCGACAAGGAATTTCGCTACCTTAGGACCGTTATAGTTACGGCCGCCGTTTACC
>CAVBFV010000432.1:0-5650 GCA_963594575.1 Lachnospiraceae bacterium
TGTTACTTTATAGAGAGGACACAAAAATGTACCAAGTTATTTTTTAATCATTACTTAATCCAAATGAATATTATAAATTTAGGAATTCTTGCTCACATTGATGCAGGAAAAACTTCCGTAACCGAGAATCTGCTGTTTGCCAGTGGAGCAACGGAAAAGTGCGGCCGTGTGGATAATGGTGACACCATAACGGACTCTATGGATATAGAGAAACGTAGAGGAATTACTGTTCGGGCTTCTACGACATCTATTATCTGGAATGGTGTGAAATGCAATATCATTGACACTCCGGGACACATGGATTTTATTGCGGAAGTGGAGCGGACATTCAAAATGCTTGATGGAGCAGTCCTCATCTTATCCGCAAAGGAAGGCATACAAGCGCAGACAAAGTTGCTGTTCAGTACTTTACAAAAGCTGCAAATCCCGACAATTATATTTATCAATAAGATTGACCGTGCCGGTGTGAATTTGGAGCGTTTGTATATGGATATAAAAACAAATCTGTCGCAAGATGTCCTGTTTATGCAAACTGTTGTCGATGGATCGGTTTATCCGGTTTGCTCCCAAACATATATAAAGGAAGAATACAAAGAATTTGTATGCAACCATGACGACGATATATTAGAACGATATTTGGCGGATAGCGAAATTTCACCGGCTGATTATTGGAATACGATAATCGCTCTTGTGGCAAAAGCCAAAGTCTATCCGGTGCTACATGGATCAGCAATGTTCAATATCGGTATCAATGAGTTGTTGGACGCCATTTCTTCTTTTATACTTCCTCCGGCATCAGTCTCAAACAGACTTTCAGCTTATCTCTATAAGATAGAGCATGACCCCAAAGGGCATAAAAGAAGTTTTCTTAAAATAATTGACGGAAGTCTGAGACTTCGAGACGTTGTAAGAATCAACGATTCGGAAAAATTCATCAAGATTAAAAATCTAAAGACTATTTATCAGGGCAGAGAGATAAATGTTGATGAAGTGGGTGCCAATGATATCGCGATTGTAGAAGATATAGAAGATTTTCGAATCGGAGATTATTTAGGTGCTAAACCTTGTTTGATTCAAGGATTATCTCATCAGCATCCCGCTCTCAAATCCTCCGTCCGGCCAAATAAGCCCGAAGAGAGAAGCAAGGTGATATCCGCTCTGAATACATTGTGGATTGAAGACCCGTCTTTGTCCTTTTCCATAAACTCATATAGTGATGAATTGGAAATCTCGTTATATGGTTTGACCCAAAAGGAAATCATACAGACATTGCTGGAAGAACGATTTTCCGTAAAGGTCCATTTTGATGAGATCAAGACTATCTACAAAGAACGACCTATAAAAAAGGTCAATAAGATTATTCAGATCGAAGTACCACCCAACCCTTACTGGGCCACAATAGGGCTGACTCTTGAACCCTTACCGTTAGGGGCAGGGTTGCAAATCGAAAGTGACATCTCCTATGGTTATCTGAACCATTCTTTTCAAAATGCCGTTTTTGAAGGGATTCGTATGTCTTGCCAATCTGGTTTACATGGATGGGAAGTGACAGATCTGAAAGTAACTTTTACTCAAGCCGAGTATTATAGCCCGGTAAGTACACCTGCTGATTTCAGACAGCTGACCCCTTATGTCTTCAGGCTGGCTTTGCAACAGTCAGGTGTGGACATTCTCGAACCGATGCTCTGTTTTGAGTTGCAGATACCCCAAGTAGCGAGTTCCAAAGCTATTACAGATTTGCAAAAACTGATGTCTGAGATTGAAGACATCAGTTGTAATAATGAGTGGTGTCATATTAAAGGGAAAGTTCCATTAAATACAAGTAAAGACTATGCCTCAGAAGTAAGTTCGTACACTAAGGGCTTAGGCATTTTTATGGTTAAGCCATGTGGGTATCAAATAACAAAAGACGGTTATTCTGATAATATCCGCATGAACGAAAAAGATAAACTTTTATTCATGTTCCAAAAATCAATGTCATCAAAATAATGGAGCGGTCAGGAAATTTCTATAAGGCAATACGGTTGGGATATATACTTATCTCCATTCTTATCGGATGTATGGCATATAATAGCCTCTATGAATGGCAGGAGATAGAAGCATTAGAACTTGGCAATAAAAAAATAGACGAGCTCCGAAAAGAAATAAACAATATCAATATTCAAATGATAAAATTTTCTCTATTGGGTGAAACAATACTGGAATGGAACGATAAAGATATCGAGCATTACCATGCACGGCGTATGGCAATGGACAGTATGCTCTGCCGTTTCAAGGCCACCTATCCAGCAGAGCGCATCGATAGTGTGCGCAGTCTTTTAGAGGATAAGGAACGACAGATGTTCCAGATAGTCCGGTTAATGGATGAACAACAATCTATTAACAAGAAGATAGCCAATCAAATTCCGGTTATTGTACAGAAAAGTGTGCAGGAACAGTCCAAAAAGCCAAAACGAAAAGGTTTCTTAGGCATATTCGGCAAAAAAAAGGAAGTAACTCCAGCAGTATCAACCACTATCCTTCATTCGGTCAATAGAAACGTAATCAGCGAACAGAAAGTGCAGGATCGCCAATTGTCGGAACAAGCCGACAGCCTTGCAGCTCGTAATGCAGAACTTAACAGACAACTGCAAGAATTGATTTGCCAAATAGAAGAAAAGGTACAAACCGAACTGCAAAGCCGGGAAAACGAAATAGTTGCCATGCGTGAAAAGTCATTTATGCAAGTAGGCGGTTTAATGGGATTCGTTCTTCTATTGTTGTTAATTTCCTACATCATCATACATCGTGATGCAAAAAGCATTAAACAATACAAGCACAAGACAACTGATTTGATAAGGCAACTGGAACAATCCGTACAACGGAACGAGGCACTGATAACGTCAAGGAAGAAGGCGGTACATACTATCACCCATGAACTGCGCACACCGCTGACAGCAATAACAGGCTATGCCGGACTGATACGGAAAGAACAGTGTGAGGATAAGTCCGGGCAGTATATCCAAAACATACTGCAATCCTCCGACCGTATGCGGGATATGCTTAACACTTTGCTTGACTTCTTCCGCCTGGACAACGGCAAGGAACAGCCCCGTCTGTCACCCTGCCGGATTTCAGCAATCACGCACACACTTGAAACGGAGTTCATGCCTGTTGCCGTGAACAAAGGGCTGTCCTTGTCCGTGAAGACTGGACACGATGCCATTGTATTGACCGACAAAGAGCGAATAATACAAATCGGGAATAACCTGCTGTCAAACGCTGTCAAGTTCACAGAAGAAGGCGGTGTTTCTTTGATTACTGAATATGATAATGGAGTTCTGACACTGGTCGTTGAAGATACAGGTACAGGCATGACAGAAGAGGAACAGAAACAAGCGTTCGGTGCGTTTGAACGTCTATCAAATGCCGCCGCAAAGGAGGGTTTCGGGCTTGGGCTTGCCATAATGCGTAATATTGTGTCGATGCTTGGCGGAACAATCCGTTTACTGGAGCGAAAGGGAAAGGCAGTCGTTTCACAGTTGAAATTTCTATGCAGGAAGCTGAAGAACAGCTTGGATATACAAGCAATACACCTGTTTATCATAACAATAAATTCCATGATGTTGTCGCCATTGACAATGATGAGGTATTACTTCTGATGCTGAAAGAGATGTATTCCCAAGAAGGAATACACTGCGACACTTGCACCGATGCTGCGGCACTGATGGAAATGATACGCCAGAAAGAATACAGCCTGTTGCTGACAGACTTGAATATGCCCGATATAAACGGTTTCGAATTGCTGGAACTGTTGCGTTCGTCCAACGTGGGCAATTCACCAACAATCCCGGTGGTTGTGGCAACCGCTTCGGGCAGTTGTAACAAAGGGGAACTATTGGCAAAAGGCTTTGCCGGATGCCTGTTCAAACCGTTCTCCATATCGGAACTGATGGAGGTTTCCGACAGGTGTGCCATAAAAGCGACACCGGACGGGAAACCGGACTTTTCCGCCTTATTGTCCTATGGCAATGAAGCCGTCATGCTGGAAAAGTTGATAACTGAAACAGAAAAGGAAATGCAGGCGGTACGGGATGCAGCAAAAGAAAAAGACCTGCAAAAGCTGGATTCCCTGATCCACCACCTGCGCAGTTCGTGGGAGGTGCTCCGTGCCGACCAACCGCTGAATGTACTTTACGGATTGCTTCGTGGCGATGCTCTCCCGGATGGTGAAGCGTTAAGCCATGCCGTGACTGCCGTGCTGGATAAGGGAGTGGAAATAATACGGTTGGCAGAAGAGGAAAGGAGAAAATACGAAGATGAATAAGACAAAAATAATTGTGGTGGAAGACAACATCGTGTATTGCGAATATGTCTGCAATATGCTGTCACGGGAGGGCTACCGCAATATGAAGGCTTACCACCTCTCAACCGCGAAGAAACATCTGCAACAGGCAACAGATAATGATATCGTGGTTGCCGACCTGCGTCTGCCTGACGGCAGTGGCATAGACCTTTTGTGCTGGATGCGAAAGGAGGGAAAGATGCAGCCCTTCATCATTATGACCGACTACGCCGAAGTTAATACCGCCGTGGAAAGCATGAAACTCGGCTCGATAGACTATATTCCCAAACAGCTTGTGGAGGATAAACTTGTCCCCCTGATCCGTTCCATACTGAAAGAACGTCAGGCAGGACAACGCCGTATGCCTATATTCGCCCGTGAAGGTTCCGCCTTTCAGAAAATCATGCACCGCATAAGGCTGGTAGCCGCCACCGATATGAGCGTGATGATATTTGGTGAGAACGGCACGGGCAAGGAGCATATTGCCCACCTGTTGCATGACAAGAGCAAACGTGCAGGCAAGCCATTTGTGGCGGTGGACTGCGGTTCACTCTCCAAAGAGCTTGCACCGTCGGCTTTCTTCGGACACGTCAAAGGTGCATTTACAGGTGCGGACAATGCCAAGAAAGGATATTTCCATGAGGCGGAAGGCGGCACGTTGTTTCTGGACGAGGTAGGAAACCTCGCGTTGGAAACCCAACAGATGTTGCTCCGTGCCATACAGGAGAGGCGGTATCGCCCGGTCGGAGACAAGGCAGACCGGAATTTCAATGTCCGCATCATCGCTGCTACCAATGAAGATTTGGAGGTATCGGTGAATGAAAAGCGTTTTCGGCAGGATCTTCTGTACCGCCTGCACGACTTCGGGATAACCGTTCCTCCGTTGCGTGACTGTCAAGAAGACATTATGCCGCTGGCAGAGTTCTTCCGTGATATGGCAAACAGAGAGCTGGAGTGTAGCGTGAGCGGGTTCAGTTCCGAAGCACGTAAAGCGTTGCTGACACACGCATGGCCGGGCAACGTGCGGGAACTTCGGCAGAAAGTTATGGGTGCTGTATTGCAGGCGCAGGAAGGTGTTGTCATGAAAGAGCATCTGGAACTTGCCGTGACGAAACCGACCTCTACTGTCAGCTTCGCCTTGCGCAATGACGCGGAGGATAAGGAGCGGATATTGCGTGCGTTGAAACAGGCAAACGGCAACCGGAGTGTCGCCGCAGAACTGCTCGGCATAGGCAGGACAACACTATACAGCAAACTTGAAGAGTATGGACTTAAATATAAATTCAAGCAATCATAGCCCGTAATTCACTGAATTTGGCTATCTTT
>CAVBFV010000433.1:0-5439 GCA_963594575.1 Lachnospiraceae bacterium
GAATAACACTAATAATAATTTCAAATTTTTCTATTTATTGCAGTTACATTCCTCCTCCCAACACATGATAAAGTTTGATTACACTTTGTATGCGTTCAAAACGAGTTTGTAGCTGTTGCACTTCCGCTTCGAGAAGAGACTGTTGGGCGGTCAACACTTCCAGATAGGTGGCATTGGAATGACGCATAAGCGATTCTGTCTTTCGCACAGCATCGCATAATGTTTCAACCTGTCGAGCATTGATTTCAATTTGCGATTTTGCCGTCTGCCATGCAGTCAGAGCATCGTTCACTTCTTTTCCAGCGTTCAGCAATGATTGCCGGAACAACAGTTTGGCTTCTTCCTGACGGCTTTTGGCTATCTTCAAGTTGGCGATGTTTGTGCCCCGGTTGAATAAGGGCTGTGTCAGGGAACCGATGGCATTGAGCAACCATTGTCCGGGATTTACGATTACGCCACCGCCGTTATTAGTCCATCCAAGAGTCCCCGAGAGGGTAATATTGGGATAGAAGGCGGCACGAGCCGCATTGGTGGCGTAGAACGCCTGCGCCAGTTCCATTTCAGCCTGACGCACGTCGGGACGGTTGGAAAGCAGTTGCAAAGGGACTCCAATCGAGACAGTATCGGGGAAAGCAGCCTCGGCCAGATTACTTCGTCCAATCGAGTGTGACGGCATGGCAAGTATCGCAGACAGGGCATTTTCTGTTTCGGAAATACTCTTGCGTATGGATAACAGGGATGCTTCGAGTCGCATCACGTTCGCCTTTGCCTGCAATACGCCGGCTTCGTTTGATTTCCCCACTTTTTTCAACGCTTCAAGAGTACGTACGGTAGTCCGCCAGTTCTCCAAAGTCCGGTTACTTATTGCCATTTGTGCGTCAAGCATGGCAAGGGTGTAGTAACTGTCTGCAATAGTGGCGACAAGCTGTGTCTGTACGGCCTGCCGGTAGGCACGGCTTCCTTGTAACGCGGCGGCTGCACCACGCTTTGCCGCCGTAAGTTTGCCGAAGATGTCCAGTTCCCAGCTTGCCGACGCTCCCACATTATATGTCTTTGCCGTTGCTCCGTCATGTTTATTGGCATTACCTTCGGCAGTCAGTCCCAGTGATGGAAGATATGATAGTCTGGCAGTCATCAGGACGGCTTCTGTCGCTTCCACGCGTAACCGTGCCACATTGAGGTCTGTGTTCCGTTCAAGTCCGGTTTCAATCAAGGACTGGAGTTTCGGGTCGGTAAACATTTCCCGCCACGACAGGGACGCGATGGTCGTTGTATCAATGTCCGCCGGTACGTCCCGATACAGATTCTCCGTTGAGAGGTCAGGACGATGATACCGGCTGTATGTGCCACAACCGGCAAACATCCATCCTGACAATATGATATATATTACTGTCTTCTTCATTTAATTATGCTTAACACGTTCTTGAATATATTGGAATACAATAAACAATGACGGCACAAGGAACAACAGAGCCAAAGTACCGACAATCATTCCACCGATTACACCTGTGGCAAGCGAACGGCTGCCGTTGGCACCCACTCCGTGCGCCATCATCAGCGGGACAAGACCGAACACCATGGACAGCACAGTCATCAATATAGGGCGCAGGCGGACTTTTGCCGCACTGTATGCTGCCTGTGCCAGCGTCATGCCTTCCGACCGCCGCTTGCCGGCGTATTCGGTAAGCAGGATGGCGGTCTTGGCAAGCAGGCCGATAATCATGATTAATCCGGTCTGCATGTAGATGTTGTTCTCCAGACCGAAGAGCCACGCAAACAGGAAACTGCCCATTAGTCCGCAAGGCACCGACAACAGAACCGCGAAGGGTATGAACACGCTCTCATACAAGGCGCACAGAATCAGATAGACCAGAACCATGCAGAGCAGGAATATAAGCGTGGCATTGTTGGTCGTCTTGCTTTCCTCACGCGAAATGCCGCCAAACTCGTATGTGTAATTTGACGGAAGCACTTCACGTGCCGTCTCGCCGATGGCTTCGAGCACCTGCCCTGAACTGTAACCCTGCGCCGGCGACCCGCTAATCGAGATGGCGTTGAACAGGTTGAAACGGGTGAGGTCTGACGGGCCGTTGGTCTTGGTCAGGCGCACGAACCGGCTCAAAGGCGACATGCCGCCATCGGAGGCGCGCACATACATGTGGTGCAGGGATTCCGCATTCACACGATATTCCGCCGGAGCCTGCATGGTCACATGGTAGAGCTTGGAGAACCGGTTAAAGTCGGAAACATATTGTCCGGTATAATAGCCCGACAATGTGGAAAGCACATCTGCGGGCGACACACCCGACTGCTCACATTTGGCGGCATCGATATCCACCCAGTATTGCGGATAGTCCGTGGCAAAGGAGGAATAGACTTCGCCGATTTCGGGTCGTTGCGACAAGGCTTCGACAAACTTGTCCGCCTCTTCCTTGAAAGCGGCGATGTTTCCGCCCGCCTTGTCCTGCAAATAAAGCTCGAAACCGTTTCCCATGCCGTACCCGGCAATCATCGGAGGCGACATGGCGAACACCGTGGCATCGGGAATATCTGAAGTGGCGGCATAAATCTTTCCGATGACATCATTCACCGACTGCCCCTCTCCCTTACGATCCTCCCAGTCTTTGAGTGTCACGAAATACATCGCCTGCGAGGGACCGGAACCGCTGAAAGAGAAACCGGCTACCGCACCGCTGTATTCAATCTCGCCGATGCTGTCGAGACGGCTGTTGATACGCTCCATCACCTTACTTGTCTGAGCCATGGATGTGCCGGGCTTCGTGTTCATGCTCACCATGACCGTCCCGGTGTCCTCTTCGGGAATAAGTCCCGTCTTTGTGACATTGACCAGCAGCACCAGCAACCCGAAAGAAATGCCTATGATGCTCCACAACAGCCATCGGCGATGGATAATGAACATCACTCCACGTACATAGCGTCGGCTCAGACTGTCGAAGACGGCATTGAACGCTTTACGGAAACGGGCTGCAAAATTGTTCTTAGTGTTGCCCTGCTCATCGATATAGGGTTTCAGCAGCAGCGCGCAAAGTGCCGGTGAGAGTGTGAAGGCATTGACTGCCGAGATTCCCACGGCAACAGCCATCGTGATACCGAACTGCGTGTAGAACGCTCCCGAAGTCCCGCCCATCATGGCTACGGGGAAAAACACTGCCATAAAGATTATGGTAGAGGTCAGGATAGCCGACGAAACGCCTTTCATGGCATCATCAGCCGCGAGAACTGCTGATTGATAGCCCTCATCGAACTTCGCCTGCACCGCTTCCACCACCACAATGGCATCATCGACCACGGTTCCGATGGCAAGCACAAGCGCGAACAGGGTGAGCAGGTTGATGGAGAATCCAATCATGGACATCACGGCAAATGTGCCGATGATGGAAACGAAGATGGATATGGTAGGGATAAGCGTTGACTTGATGTCCTGCAAGAACACATACACCACCACGATGACCAGAAGTATCGCTTCCAATAAGGTGCGGAGGACAGAGTGGATGGAGGCATACAGGAACTTGTTGGTATCGGTAAGCACCACGAATTCCGTCCCTTCGGGCAAGTCCCGGCTAAGGTCGTCAAGCACTTCGTGAATCTCCTTGATGGTGCTTGATGCATTGGACCCGGCTTTCTGGTTGATGAGCATCATAGCTGCCGGATGCCCGTTCACCTCGGAGGAATAGTTGTAGTATTCATCGCCCAGTTCCACATCGGCAACCTCTTTCAACCGAAGCACATTGCCGCCCGGCAGTGACTTGACGACCAGCTCACCGAACTCTTCCGCTCCGGACAAGCGTCCGCGGTATTTCATCGTGTATTCATTGGCGGTAGGATGATTGGCACCGAAGGAGCCGGTGGCGGCCTCGATGTTCTGTCGTGCAAGTACGGCAGAGATGTCATCGGGGATAAGCCCGTATTGCGCCATCTTGTCGGGACGCAGCCAAAGTCGCATGCTGTAGTTGGAACCGAACAACTGTGCCTTTCCCACGCCGCTGATACGTTTCAGCCTCGGCTCGACATTGATTTTCACGTAATTGCTCAGGAAGGTCTGGTCGAAGCGGTCATCGGGCGAATAGAGCGCGAAAGTCATCAGTTCGGCATTCTGCTGCTTTTCAGTGGTGACACCGGTCTTGGTGGCTTCCGCCGGAAGTTGGCTCAGTGCGCCGTTCACGCGGTTCTGCACGTTTACCGCCGCCATGTCCGCGTTGGTTCCCTGTTTGAAATAGATGTTGATGGAAGCATCTCCCGTATTCGATGCCGTGGAAGTCATATAGGTCATGTCTTCCACTCCGTTGATGGCTTCTTCCAGAGGGGTTATCACTGCCTTCTGCACGGTTTCAGCGTTTGCTCCCGGATAAGTTGCGGATACGTTGATGGTCGGAGGTGCGATGTCGGGGTATTGTTCCACCGGCAAGGAAAACATGGAAATCATGCCCAACAGTACAATCACCACCGAGATAACGCCCGAAAACACCGGGCGGTCTATAAAAAATCGCAGGTTCATTTCGTTTCGTTTTTAGGGGTTATGCTCATGCCTTCTCTCACCAGTCCCACGCCTTCGGCGACAATGGTGTCACCGACCGAAAGACCTTCTTTTACGATAAACCGGTTGCCGTCGTTCAGGCGGTCCACCGTGAGATAGGCGGCTTCCGCCTGTCCGTTTTTCAGACGGTAAGCGATAATCTTGTCCTGCAGTTCCACGGTGGCGGTCATGGGAATGGTTACGGCCTCCGTTTTCGGGTTTTGAAGGATGACATTGCCGATGCTGCCACTCAACAGTTCGCGGTCGGGATTGGGGAACAGGGCTTTGATTTGTACCGTTCCGGTAACAGGATCCACCACGCCGCTTACGGTTTCAATACGTCCTTTCGCCTTGTACAGGCTGCCGTCGTTGAGTTGCAGGCCCACTTCCGGCGTCCCGGCTATCATGCTGTCAATCGAGCCATAGCGAGCCGAATATCGCCGTAGCATATTCTCCGAAATGGAGAAATAGGCATACATCTCCGCATTGTCGGACACGACCGTGAAAGGCTGTGCCATATTGGGACCGACAAGCGCACCGATGCGATAGGGCAATGTGCCTACTACTCCGTTGCTCGGGCTTTTGATTTCCGTATAGGAGAGATTGTTGCGTGCATCCGATTCTTGTGCCTTTGCCTGTTCGAGTTCAGCACACGCCACTGCCAGTTGGTTCCGGGCGAGAGAAAGCTCGTAGTCGGATATGACCTTCTCGTCAAACAATGCCTGCTTGCCCCGCAGCTCGATTCTTGCCGTTTCCACTTTTGCCTGTGCCGCGCTGACATTGGCCTGCGCCGTGCGTAATGCCGCCCGATAGGGCACTTGGTCAATTACAGCCAATACTTGACCGGTCTTCACCCGTTCACCCTCTTTCACTTTCAGACGGATAATGCGCCCGGATATTTGCGG
>CAVBFV010000434.1:0-5169 GCA_963594575.1 Lachnospiraceae bacterium
CACAACCGTGGTGTTGTTATGAACCCTGTTGATCACCCAATGGGTGGTGGTGAAGGTCGCCAGAGTGGTGGTCACCCACGTTCACGTAAGGGCTTGTACGCTAAGGGTCTTAAGACTCGCGCACCTAAGAAGCTTTCTAACAAGTATATTATCGAAAGAGCTAACAAAAAATAAAGAGTAAATTATGAGTCGTTCACTTAAAAAAGGTCCATACATCAACGTTTCTCTCGAGAAGAAGATTCTCGCTATGAACGAGAGTGGCAAGAAGAATGTTGTTAAGACATGGGCTAGAGCTTCAATGATATCTCCTGATTTCGTAGGACATACTGTTGCAGTTCATAACGGTAACAAATTTATCCCTGTTTATGTTACAGAGAATATGGTAGGCCACAAGCTTGGAGAGTTCGCTCCAACACGTCGCTTTGGCGGTCACTCTGGTAACAGAAAGTAAGCTAAGGGTTAAACCATTTAAAATTTAAGTAAATAATGGGAGCAAGAAAACATATTGCGGCTGAGAAATTGAAAGAAGCCCGTAAAAACTTGTACTTCGCTAAGTTGGTAGGCGTTCCTTCTTCTCCACGTAAGATGCGCTATGTAGTAGACATGATTCGTGGTATGGAGGTTAACCGTGCACTCGGAGTACTTCGCTTCTCTAAGAAGCAGGCATCAGCTGATGTAGAGAAATTACTTCGTTCAGCTATCGCTAACTGGGAAGCTAAGAATAATCGCAAGGCTGAAGACGGTGAGCTTTATATCAGTAAGGTCTTCGTTGACGAAGGCGTTACAATGAAACGTATGAGACCTGCACCACAGGGTCGTGGTTATAGAATTCGTAAGCGTTCTAACCATGTAACTCTTTTTGTTGATGCAAAAACTAATGACGAAAAATAATTAAGTAGAATGGGACAGAAAGTTAATCCGATTAGTAACCGACTTGGTGTTATCCGTGGTTGGGATTCAAATTGGTTCGGTGGTAAGAACTTCGGTGATAACCTCGTAGAGGATCAGAAAATCCGTAAGTATCTTAACGAGCGTCTTGCTAAGGCAAGTGTTTCTCGTATCGTTATCGAACGTACATTGAAGCTTGTTACCATTACTATTTGCACAGCCCGTCCAGGTATTGTCATTGGTAAAGGTGGTCAGGATGTAGATAAGTTGAAGGAAGAGTTGAAGAAGCTTTATAAGAAAGATATTCAGATCAACATCTTCGAGGTTAAAAAGCCTGAACTTGATGCTACTATCGTTGGTAAGAATATTGCGACTCAGATTGAGCACATGATTGCTTATCGTCGCGCTATCAAGATGGCAGTTGCTAACACCATGCGTGCTGGTGCTGAGGGTATCAAGGTACAGATTACAGGTCGTCTGAATGGTGCTGAAATGGCACGTAAAGAAATGTACAAAGAGGGTCGTACTCCTCTTCATACATTCCGCGCAGACATCGATTACTGCCAGTGCGAGGCACTTACAAAGGTAGGTTTGCTTGGTATTAAGGTTTGGATTTGCCGTGGTGAGGTTTATGGTAAGGCTGATCTTACTCCAAACTTCTCACAGGACAATAAGAGCAACAACCGTGGTAACGGTCGCTCTAACAACCGTGGTGGTAATCGTAAAAGAAACAATAACCGTTAAATTTTAGAAAGCTATCATGTTACAGCCAAAAAGAGTAAAATATAGAAGACCTCAAGATGGTCGTGGCAACAAAGGCAACGCTCACAGAGGTACACAATTGGCTTTCGGTTCTTTTGGTATCAAAACTCTTGAATCAAAGTGGATCGATAGTCGTCAGATTGAGGCAGCTCGTGTAGCATTGAACCGCTATATGAACCGTCAAGGTCAGGTCTGGATTAGAATTTTCCCTGATAAGCCAATCACTCGCAAGCCTGCTGATGTCCGTATGGGTAAAGGTAAGGGTGATCCAGCAGGATGGGTTGCACCTGTTACACCAGGTCGTATTCTCTTCGAAGTAGAGGGTGTAAGCTTCGACATTGCAAAGGAGGGACTCCGTCTTTGCGCTCAGAAGCTTCCTGTGAAGACTAAGTTTATTGTTAGACGTGATTACGATAAAAACGCTTAATTATGAAGATTGCAGAAATTAAAAATATCGAGACCAAAGAATTGGTTGAGAAGTTGGAGGCAGCTGTTGATGCTTTGAACAAGAAGAAGATCAATCATAATGTAACTCCACTTGAGAATCCATCAGAGATTAAGGTTGCTCGTCGTGATATTGCACGTATGAAAACTGAACTTCGTCAGAGAGAACTTAACAAATAATAATGGTCCAGATGGAAACAAGAAATTTAAGAAAAGTAAGACAGGGTGTTGTTATTAGCAACAAGATGGATAAAACCATTGTTATTGCAGCTAAGTTCAAGGAGATGCACCCTATTTATGGTAAGTTTGTCCAGAAGACAAAGAAGTACCATGCACATGACGAGAATAATGAGGCTAACGTAGGTGATACAGTTATGATCATGGAGACTCGTCCTCTGTCTAAGACAAAGAGATGGAGATTAGTACAAATCGTAGAAAAAGCTAAGTAATTATGATACAAGCAGAATCAAGACTTACAGTATGTGATAACAGCGGTGCTCGCGAGGCTCTTTGCATTCGAGTTCTCGGTGGTACAGGCCGTCGTTACGCTAGCGTTGGTGACGTGATTGTCGTTGCTGTCAAGAACGTTATCCCATCAAGTGATTTGAAGAAGGGTGCAGTATCAAAGGCTTTGATTGTTCGCACAAAGAAGGAGATTCGTCGTGCAGATGGTTCTTACATCCGTTTCGACGATAATGCTTGTGTACTGCTCAACAATGCTGGTGAGCTTCGTGGTAGCCGTATCTTTGGCCCTGTTGCTCGTGAGCTTCGTGCAGTAAATATGAAAGTCGTTTCTTTGGCACCTGAGGTTCTTTAATATTTAAAAAGTAAGAAGTAATGAGTAAGTTACATATTAAGAAAGACGATACCGTTATCGTTATTGCCGGTGCAGATAAGGGCAAGACTGGTAAGGTGCTTAAGGTCCTCGTTGAGGAGAACCGTGCTATCGTAGAAGGTGTGCACATGGTTTCTAAGAGCACTAAGCCATCTGCTAAGAATCCTCAGGGAGGTATTGTTAAGCAGGAGGCTCCTATTCATATCTCAAATTTGAGTTTGATTGATCCTAAGAGTGGCAAGGCTACTCGTGTTGCTATCAAGCATGAGGGTAAAAACGTTGTTCGCATCGCTAAAAAGTCAGGGGAGGAAATCAAGTAATGGATACAGCACAGTTAAAGAAAGTATATAAGGAGACAATCGCTCCTGCTCTTCAGAAGCAGTTCAACTACTCTTCAGCTATGGAGATTCCAGTATTGAAGAAGATTGTCATCAATCAGGGTCTTGGTGATGCTACTCAGGACAAGAAAATTGTTGATGTAGCAATCAATGAGATTACTGCTATCACCGGTCAGAAGGCTGTTGCTACATATTCTAAAAAGGATATTGCAAACTTCAAGCTTCGTAAGAAGATGCCTATCGGTGTTATGGTAACATTGCGTCGTGAGCGTATGTACGAGTTCTTGGAGAAGCTCGTTCGTGTTTCTCTTCCTCGTATTCGCGACTTCAAGGGTATTGAGAGCAAGTTTGATGGTCGTGGTAACTATACATTAGGTATCACAGAGCAGATTATCTTCCCTGAGATTAATATCGATGAGATTGATCGTATTCAGGGTATGAATATTACCTTCGTAACAACAGCTAAGACTGATGAAGAAGGTTTTGCTCTTTTGAAGGCTTTTGGTCTTCCATTCAAGAACGCAAATAAAGATTAAGAGATATGGCAAAAGAATCAATGAAAGCTCGCGAGGTTAAGCGTGCAAAGCTTGTAGCTCGTTACGCTGAAAAGCGCGAAGCACTGAAAAAGATTATTGCAACTTCTAATGATCCAGCCGAAGCATACGAGGCAGCTCGTAAGCTTCAGGCTATCCCTAAGAATGCAAACCCAATCCGTCTTCACAATCGTTGCAAGATTACTGGTCGTCCAAAGGGTTATATCCGTCAGTTCGGTATTTCTCGTATCCAGTTCCGTGAGATGGCTTCTGCTGGTTTGATTCCAGGTGTAAAGAAGGCTAGCTGGTAATCCTTTCAAAGGTAAGAATATTTTTTTATTTAATATTGTCGGGGTAGTCCCGATTAATTAAACATTTATATTTTATGACAGATCCAATAGCAGATTATCTGACAAGACTCAGAAATGCAATCATGGCTCATCACCGTGTTGTTGAAGTTCCTGCGTCTAACTTGAAGAAAGAGATCACTAAGATCCTCTTCGAGAAAGGTTACATCCTCAATTACAAGTTTGTAGAGGATGGTCCTCAGGGCTCAATTAAGGTTGCCTTGAAGTACAACCCAACTACAAAGCAAAACGCTATCAAGTGTTTGAAGCGCGTGTCAACTCCAGGTTTGCGTAAGTATACTGGTTACAAGGACATGCCAAGAGTTATTAACGGATTAGGTATTGCAATCTTATCTACATCCAAAGGTGTAATGACAGACAAAGAAGCTTCTGATCTTAAGATCGGTGGCGAGGTTCTTTGCTATATTTATTAATTGGAGGCTTTTATATGTCTAGAATAGGAAAATTGCCAATTAGTATCCCTGCAGGTGTTACTGTAAACTATGATGAGACTTCTCATGTTTGTACAGTAAAGGGCCCTAAGGGTGAACTTTCTCAGTGGATTGATCCATCTATCAAGTTTAATAATGCAGATGGTCAGATTAGCTTTGAAATCGATGAAAATAGTCCTGTAAATATTAAGCAGAAGCAGGCTTTCCACGGTTTGTATCGCTCTCTCGTTAACAACATGGTTGTTGGTGTAAGCGCTGGTTATACAAAGGTTTTGGAATTGGTAGGTGTTGGTTATCGTGTTTCTAACCAGGGTAATATCATTGAGTTTGCTTTGGGTTACACTCACCCTATTTTCATCCAGTTGCCTAAGGAGATTAAGGTTGAGACTAAGTCTGAAAGAAACCAGAACCCAATCTTGACATTGGAGTCTTGCGACAAGCAGTTGTTGGGACTCGTTTGTGCAAAAATTCGTTCTTTCCGCAAGCCTGAGCCTTATAAGGGTAAGGGTATTCTCTTCAAGGGTGAAGTTATTCGCAGAAAGTCTGGTAAGAGTGCTTCAGCTAAGTAAT
>CAVBFV010000435.1:0-4967 GCA_963594575.1 Lachnospiraceae bacterium
ACCATCCAATTTTGTTCCCTGTCACGACGATCATCATCATGGAGCTGTTCATCAACAAGATGCGCCGCCTGAAAGGCATCCGCAAGATGATAGTGATAGAAGAAGCATGGAAAGCGATAGCTTCGGCAAACATGGCGTCCTATATCAAGTATCTCTATAAGACGGTCAGAAAGTTCTTCGGTGAGGCGGTTGTGGTGACGCAGGAAGTCGAGGACATCATATCCTCCGCTATCGTGAAGGACAGTATCATCAACAACTCAGACTGCAAGATACTCCTTGACCAGAGGAAGTTCATGAACAAGTTCGAGCAGATACAGTCATTGCTCGGATTGACGGAAAAGGAGAAGTCGCAGATTCTCTCCATCAACCAGTCCAACGACCCGTCACGTCTCTACAAGGAAGTATGGATAGGACTCGGAGGAACACAGTCGGCAGTATATGCCACAGAGGTGTCCACGCAGGAATATCTCGCCTATACGACTGAGGAAAGTGAGAAACTGGAGGTGAGGGCATTGGCGGAGAAACTCGGTGGTGACATGGAAGCCGCCATCCGGCAGCTTGCAGAGGACATACAAGAGAACAAGTAAATTTATTATCCACTTAATCCAAAAGTAAAATGAGAACAAAAGTAATCATGACAATCTGCCTGTTCCTGCTGATGTCGGGAAAGGCAAGCGCACAGTGGTCTGTCATAGATCCTACCAACATTGCGCAGAGTATCATCAACTCGTCCAACAACATCGTCCACACGTCTTCGACGGCTCAGAACATGCTCAACAACTTCAAGGAGACCGTGAAGATTTACGAGCAGGGCAAGAAGTACTACGATGCGCTGAAGTCGGTGAACAACCTCGTCAAGGACGCACGCAAGGTGCAGCAGACCATCCTCATGGTGGGCGACATCACGGACATCTACATCAACAACTACCAGAAGATGATGCACGATGACAATTTCTCCGTGGAGGAACTCTCCGCCATCGGCTTCGGCTACACCAAACTGCTGGAGGAAAGCAACGATGTGCTGACAGAACTGAAGAATGTGGTGAACATCACGACCCTTTCCATGACGGACAAGGAGCGAATGGACGTGGTGGAACGCTGCTACTCGAAGATGAAGCGTTACCGCAATCTCGTGAGCTATTATACCAACAAGAACATTTCCGTGAGTTATCTGCGTGCCAAGAAGAAAAACGACCTCGACCGCATTATGGGACTCTACGGCAAGTCAAACGAGAAATACTGGTAGCCTATGGATTTCGAGAATCTTCACCAGATACTGCGCTCCCTGTATGACGAGATGATGCCGCTGTGTTCCGACATGACGGACATCGCCAAGGGACTTGCAGGACTTGGGGCGCTGTTCTATGTCGCCCTGAGGGTTTGGCAGTCACTGTCAAGGGCAGAGCCGATAGATGTATTTCCGCTGCTCCGTCCGTTTGCCATCGGACTTGCCATCATGTTCTTCCCGACCATCGTGCTCGGTACGCTCAACAGCGTGATGAGTCCCATCGTGCAAGGTACACATTCCATGTTGGAGACACAGACCTTCGACATGAATGAATACCGGGCGCAGAAAGACAAACTGGAGTATGAGGCGATGAAACGCAATCCGGAAACTGCATACCTTGTAAGCAACGAGGAGTTTGACAAGCAGCTTGACGAACTCGGCTGGTCACCCGGCGACGTGGTGACAATGGCAGGAATGTATGTGGAGCGTGGCATGTACAGCATGAAAAAGAGCATCCGTGATTTCTTCCGTGAACTGCTGGATCTGCTGTTCCAAGCCGCTGCACTGGTCATAGACGTGCTGAGGACATTCTTCCTCATTGTCCTGTCCATCCTCGGACCGCTTTGTTTCGCCATATCGGTATGGGACGGATTCCAGTCCACGCTGACGCAATGGTTCTGCAGGTACATACAGATTTATCTCTGGCTACCCGTTTCGGACTTGTTCAGTACCATCCTTGCCAAGATACAGGTGCTGATGCTGCAAAACGACATCGAGGCATTGCAGAACGATCCGAACTTTTCCATTGAGGCAAGCAACGGTGTTTACATCGTTTTCCTCATCATCGGAATCATCGGTTACTTCACCATACCGACCGTGGCGGGATGGATCATACAGGCAGGTGGCGGCATCGGCAACTACAACCGGAACGTGAACACGGCAGGCTCACTGGGCGGAAGCATTGCAGGAGCAACGGCTGGAAATGTGGCAGGACGTGCCGGAAGGCTCATCAAGAGCGGATTTAAGAAAATATAGTCATTCATGAACAATACAACGAAAAGAAAAATGGAATTCAAGTCATTGAAGAATATCGAGACCTCGTTCAGGCAGATACGCCTGTTCTGCATCGTCCTCGTCATCGGTTGCGCTGTTGTCGCAATATGTTCGGTGGTGTTCGCATTCAGATTTGCGGAGAAGCAACGCGAGAAGATATACGTCCTTGATGGAGGCAAGTCGCTGATGCTCGCTCTCTCGCAAGACCTCTCACAGAACAGACCTGCCGAGGCAAGGGAACACGTGAGACGCTTTCATGAGCTGTTCTTTACGCTATCTCCCGAAAAGAGCGCCATCGAGCACAACGTGAAACGAGCCTTGCTGCTGGCAGACAAGAGCGCATACAACTATTACCAGGACTTTGCGGAGAAAGGTTTTTACAACAGACTCATCGCGGGAAACATCAACCAGTCGCTGCAAGTTGACAGCGTGGTCTGTAACTTTGATAACTACCCTTATCAAGCCAAGACCTACGCACGGCAGGTGATACTCCGAGAGAGCAATGTGACGGAGAGAAGTCTTGTCACCGTATGCAGGTTGGTGAACGCCACACGCTCCGATGATAACCCGAATGGTTTTACCATTGAAGGTTTCACCATTGTGGAGAACAGGGACATCAGTACAATAGAACGATAAAAATAGCAAGAATGGAAAATCCGATTAAGACAATCCAAGAAAAGGTGAATGGTATGAAGGGAAGACTGCGTGACAGGCTGGATTCCCTTCCGCCAAGGGTGAGACTGAAAGTCGTGCTCGTCATGTTCGGCTTGTTTGCCCTCTGTAGCCTTTACATGATAGGTTCAGCCATCATCAACTTCGGAAACGGCAAGACCTCAAATATAGAGGTTGAGCATATTGAGAGTGTAAAGTTGCCTACCGACAAGGGGCAGCAAGTGACCAACCTGAATGAATTGACACATGGAGAAGAAGAATGACAAGGTGGAGCCGGATAAGGCTCCAAAGGAAAAGAAGCCTTTGACAGAGGAACAGCGTATCAAGCGCAACAAGATGATTGCCATACCGTGCATGTGTCTCGTCTGCGTATTGGTGTTATGGCTCATCTTCAAGCCGTCGGCATCAGAGGGTGAGAAAGGCAGCAAGGGATTCAACATGGAAATGCCCGATGCGGAGAAGACAGATGTGGAGGCGGACAAGCGCAAGGCATACTCCAAGGAGGATCTTGCCAACAAGCAAAAAGAAAAAAGCAGAGCAATGAACACTCTTGGTGAGTACATGCCAGGCATTGATTCGACTGCTACACGGCAAGAAAAGGACTTTGACCTGATGCAGTCTGGGCAGCAGCCAACAAAAGCGGAAAGACAGGAGGCGGATGCCATCCGCTCGTCTGCCGAGGCATACCAAACCTTGAACACGACCTTGGGCGGTTTCTATGAACAGCCACAGCAAGGGGGAAGCAGCGAAGATGCTGAGTTGAGAAAACGTCTTGACGAGCTGGAGGCAAGCATGATGCAACAGGAAAACAAGCGTTCCAATATGGACGAGCAAGTTGCCCTTATGGAGAAGTCCTATCAACTTGCGGCAAAGTACATGCCTGGTGGAAATGCCAATGCGGCAAGTCCTTCCTCGGCAGAAACTGCAACAGAGGAAAACAAGGAAACAGTCACCAAGGGCAAGAAAGCCAAGGTTTCCCCTGTAAGGCAAGTGCAAAGGCGTGTAGTCTCGTCCTTGAACCGCCCCATGAGTAACGAGGAGTTTGTAGCCTCTTACTCGGAAAAGGCTTCGGCAAGGTTCAATACCGCCATCGGGAGAGGTGGTGTTTCCGACAAAAACACGATTTCTGCCTGCATCCACGGCAACCAGACCATAACGGACGGACAGGCAGTAAGGTTGAGACTGCTGGAAGCCATGCGTGTCGGCAATAGGGAGATACCACGAAATTCAGTCATTGTCGGAGTGGCACGATTGCAAGGTGAAAGGCTTTCCATAGCCTTGAAGTCCATTGAGCACAACGGCATGATTATCCCGATTGAGCTTGCCGTCTATGACAATGACGGTCAGGAGGGCATCTTCATCCCGAAGTCGATGGAGGTTGACGCAGCCAAGGAAGTCGGTGCCAACATGGGAAGCTCGCTGAACAGCAGCATCAACATTTCCTCCAATGCCGGGGCACAACTTGCCTCCGACTTGGGAAAAGGTGTCATACAAGGCGTGTCGCAGTATATCTCCAAGAAGATGCGTACCGTCAAGATACACCTGAAGGCTGGCTACAAGGTCATGCTTTACCAAGAGGAAGATTAGCCGAAAGGCAACAACATTTATACCACTTAATCCAAAAGTTTAATTAAAAGCAAACCAAAATGAAAAAGACAACAATCATGTTCGCCCTTATGCTGGGCGTAGCCTGCACTGCATCAGCGCAGAAGACAGGCAAGAAAAAAGCGCAGAAGTCTGTAAAGACTGAGCAAGTAAGCAATGTTTCTTCCGACCAGGAAGAGAAACTGACCTTGACCAAGGAGGTGTATCCGCAGAAGGAAGAGAACAGCAACCTCTATCACGGCTTGACCAAGAAGCTGACCTTCGACCGCATGATTCCACCTCATGGTTTGGAAGTGACTTATGACAAGACGGTTCATATTCTCTTTCCTGCCTCTGTCAAGTACGTTGACTTGGGTTCAGAGGATTTGATAGCTGGCAAGGCGGACGGTGCGGAGAATGTTATCCGTGT
>CAVBFV010000436.1:0-4926 GCA_963594575.1 Lachnospiraceae bacterium
CATAAAAGTTGTTATAATATATATAAATATTCGTCTTTGATACTTCCTGCCATTATCTTTGCCGATTAAAATGTTAGTGCAAAGCAATAATGAAGTAATAGAAACGTAAAAAATAAACAACATGGAACGCAAAGAACAGACCGGGCATATCTGTAGATGGATGGCTTTAGGCATCATGACTGCCATCGTCATCGTAGGATGTACCATTGTAATCGGCCTATTTGAATGGCGCGACAGAAAGGAGATTGAGTGTAGAAATGCAGAACTGCATCAGTGGCGAAAGAATGTGCATGACTTAAACTTGCACATAACGGAATTGTCACTGCTTGGTGAAATGGTTGCGGATTGGGACTCAACAGATGTAAATGAGTATCATTCGCTTCGATTGGAAGTGGACAGTATGCTTGAAGGCATCGCAGGTATTTGTCCGAAAGAAGATTCTGATACGATCTGCCGTCTTCTTGCAGAAAAGGAACAGCTCCTTCTGGATATAAAGGATGCCATGCAGGAACTGAATGACACTCAAGAAAAGCTGACCGCCGAAGTTCCAAGAATTGTAGAGCAGAATAAGACTGAGAGCAAAAGATTTTCATCTATGCCACAGCAGGCAAAGCCAAAGAAGCGAGGTTTCTTCAGCAGATTGTTCGGCAAGAAAGAAAATGCAGTAACAACAGGCAGCCGTTTAACCCAAACTGAAAAGATGCTCACCAACCTAAACCAAACGGTTGTTGCTAAACATCACCGGCAAAGCCGTAAGGTAGTGGAGATATTGGATAGTCTTGGAAACAGAAATGAAGGTATCAATAAGCAGTTGCAAAGAGTAATCAGCATAGCTGATGAGAATGTGGATAAAGGCATAAAAGTTCGTGAGCGACAAATCGCAGACTTGGAAGGCAATTATACCTATTATTATATAGGGATGATAGGATTGTTGATATTGGTATTTTTCGTATTATTCCTATTGGTATGGCGATTCGCATTCAAGACACGTAAGAGCAAGGAAGAAACAAGAAAGGTGATGCTGACAGTAACGCATGAGATGCGCAGTCCTTTGTCTGCCATCAAGGATTATGCTCGCAAGATTAGCGGACTTGATGATGCTACGGATGAAAGCAAACGATATGCCGACTTGATTGTTGACACATCGAAAGGCTTGACTTCTATGATAGACAGTTTCCTGGTTTACTCCAAATTAGCGAATGGAAAGGCGACCGTCAAGGAACGCCCTTTCCGTATGATGGACATTGCCGAGCAATTAAAGATGGAGTATGAGCCTTTTGCTGCGAAGAAACAACTGGAATTGAGCGTCAACAATAAGGCTGAAGGTGTTGTCAATGGAGACAAGGAAAAGGTGCTTACAATAGGACGCAATCTGCTTTCCAATGCCATCAAATATACGGGAAAGGGTGAGATAGTATTATCCACAACCTATAAGAATGGTGTGTTCATGCTAAAGGTTAAGGATACAGGAACAGGATTGGACGACAAGCAACAAAAACAAATCTTCAAGGAATTTGCAAGATTGGGAAATGCGGTCACCCAACCGGGATTTGGCTTGGGGCTTTCCATTGTCAAGAACCTCGTTTCACTGATGAAAGGAAAAATCGATGTGTCCAGTCACCAAGGGCTTGGAAGTATATTTACCATTAGTCTTCCTATGGCTGCAGCCGAAAAGCAGAATGTGGAACCAATCCAGTATAGAACGAAACGACAAGATTCGTTTACTGTCATTGCCATTGATGATAGCCATGTACAACTGAGTACCATTCGTGAGGCGTTTGTATCAAACGGCATCGTATGTGACACTTGTAATAATGCCACGGATTTATTGGATATGATGCGCAAAAAATCTTATGATCTGCTGATAACGGATTTGAAGATGGCTGAAGTGAATGGTATCGAGATTCTGGAAATGATGCGTATGGTGAACGTGCGTAACTCCAAGACCATTCCTGTTGTCGTTATGACAGCAGCACCAAATGTGAGTGAACAAGAACTGCTTGATGCAGGATTTGTCGCTTGTCTGTTCAAGCCGATGTCTGACAAGGATTTAATAAACACTGCAAGAAAGTGTGTGAACGGTAAGATAGCAGAAAAACAAATAGACTTTTCTATGTTGCTGACCTACGGCAATGAAAAAGAGACTTTGGAGAATTTCGTAAAGGAAATGACTGACACATTGGGCAGTATCCGTAATGCAGCCAAAGAGGAGAACCGCAAGAAAATGTCCGATGCCATTCACCACGCAAGAAGCTCGTGGATGATGGTACAATCTGATGAGTCTTTGAACTATCTTTTTGACCTGATAGAAGATTCTACATCATCAGACGACGTTATCAACCAAGCGGTTGAGGATGTTTTCGCACATGGTGAGGCAATCATCAAAGCCGCACAAAAGAAAATTGAGGAGGTAACAGCATGAAGAAAGTAATAATCATTGAAGACAGCCCGACATTTTGTAATATGTTGGGCAAGAAGTTGGAGGCGAAGGGATGGAAAACAATCTTATGCTACAATTACAGAGATGGTCTGAAAGCTGTGAGGGAATCCTCTGAATGGGATGTTGTCATTTCGGATATGCGCTTGGGGAATGATAACGGCATCGACCTGTTGGAATGGATGCGTAGTAACGGCTACCAGAATCCATTTATTATCATGACATCTTACGATGAAAGCATGAGTGCCGTGAGGACTATGAAATTGGGAGCGGAAGACTATATACCGAAGAAATTGTTGCTTGATGTAGTTTATGAACGTTTGGAAGAAATCATAGACAAGCAGAAACGACTCGTAGAGTTGAATAACAAGATTGTTTACCGCAAAAGTGAGAAGTTTCGCCGTATATACAAAATGGCAGAATTGTTTGCCAAAAGCGACATGGCTGTTATGATATTGGGCGACAACGGAACAGGCAAAGAACATATAGCGGAAAAGATACATCTGCAAAGCAAAAGAGCCGACAAACCTTTTGAGGTAGTAGATTGCGGTACGCTTTCTGCGGAACTTGCCGTTTCCGCTCTCTTCGGACATGAGAAAGGTGCATTCACAAGTGCAGACGCAGCAAGAAAAGGTTACTTTGAATTGGCTGCTGGAGGTACGCTGTTCTTGGACGAGATAGGCAACCTGCCGAAAGACGTACAGGCGATGCTGTTGCGTGTGTTGCAATCCAAGAGCTACCGACCATTGGGAGCTACAAAAGATAAAGTGGCTGATGTGCGCATTATTGCCGCCACCAACGAAAACCTGCAAGAGGCAGTTCGGGAAGGACGATTCAGAAGCGACCTGTATTATCGACTTCACGAAGCGGTTATTGAGATTCCACGGTTGCGGGATTGCAAGGAAGATATTATGCCATTGGCTAACTTCTTCCTGAAACTATATGATAGGCATACGGACAAAGAAATAAAATGTATCAGTAAGGAAGCGCAAAGGGCACTTGTAAGCCATACATGGCCAGGTAATGTGCGTGAGTTGAAATCATGTATCATGCGAGCTATGCTGTTATGCGAGAATGAGATAATAGATGTCGAGGACTTGCAGTTGTCACAATCGGCATTGACAGAAGAGGCTTTGGACTTTGATGAACAAGAACGCAAGATCAATCGAGAGCGTATCTTGTGGGCTTTGAAGCAATGTAATGGCATCAAGCGTGATGCGGCAAAAATGTTGGAAATGAGCCATACTACATTCTATGCCCGTATGAAAGAGTATGGTATTCCTACTAATAAGTCGTAACGGTATAAGAACCGTGTAAGGAAGATTGGACGAGTGTCCGGTTTTCCTTACACTATTTCTGCTTGCAATTCCCTTGTGAAAATCTTATTCTCTTGATAAAGTTGCTGATTATCAGGAAATATCATCATCCTATTGTTTAGTCTGTCTTGGAATGGCATAGGTATTGGACTAATAAATGGTGTGCGCACAGAAACATCAAATTAGTACAAACCCATAAAAGAGACAGAAACATGGAATACAACATATTGATAGAGACTGATTTTTTCAACTTGCTGAATGCAGGTCATAAGAACAAAGGTGGTAACGCTTTGGAGAACTCATATCGTGAGTTTATCAAAGTTGTGGTTGATTTATGCAGCACCAACGTGAAGCAAGCGGTCTTTGCACTGTCATACGCAGAAACCGAGCTTGACTTTCATCTGTCAATGCCCCATATAAAGGATTGTTTGGGAACCGTAGGCTTGTATGTGCGCAAGGCTATTGCATTTGTCCGAAGGATGCAAGAGCATGTGGCAGCAACATATCATCTTCATGTGACCACATCCACTTCAGAAGCCTCTCCGCCAGTATCATCAGAATCAAAGCCATTAGTGAAATGGACTGGCAATGCCGTTGACCTTGTAGAAATGGTATATGGCATCTGCGTCATGGGAAGCGTGAATGATGGCGATGTGAAGTTCAAGGACTTGGCGCAAGCCATGTACCAGTTCTTCGGCATCAAAGCCAAGGACTGCTATCGTTTCTACACCGACATCAGAAGGCGCAAGAACCATAGCCGTACTTACTTCCTTGACAGAATGCAGGAGAAGTTGAACGACAAAATGCGAAAGGATGATGAATTGGAAAGAATGAGACGATAAAAAACGATAAATCCCATATATGTATGCAGGGGCGAGTAACAGAAAGGACAATTCCTAAAAGTTACTCGCCTTATTGTTTATTTCTGTATGAGATGCTTTAAGCTCTCGTCACCAGCGATGCGCTCCAGCTCGTCCTTGACAATCAGCTTGACATCCTCCTTGATTTGGTTGTAATTGTCCAGAATAGCTTGCTTCATGCAGTCGTTGCCATCCGCATCCTTGAAGTTGTTGATGATGGGAATAGGCTGATAATGGCTTTCCTCTCGCTTTACCTTGTCGGTGTCAACGACAATCTCGGCATGGAAGATCTTCTGCTCTATGCGCTCGGTGA
>CAVBFV010000437.1:0-4871 GCA_963594575.1 Lachnospiraceae bacterium
TACCTACACCGTCTCCCTCGCTGCGGCAAAAGACCTGGGCTATACCATAGAGAGCAACGGCAGCTACACCGTGACCTCCGCTGATGGTCTGATGAATGTAGCCGAATTAGTGAACGGAGGTAAGACCGACATTAACATTACCCTCGACAAAAACATCGACCTCACAGGTAAAGACTGGACGCCGATAGGCACAGACAACGGCAACTCATACAAAGGCACCTTCGACGGCGGCGGCCATACCATCACGGGGCTGACCTTTACGACAAATGACGAAAATGCGGGTCTGTTCGGCTATCTCAATAGAGCTGGTACGGTGAAGAACGTGGTGATGGAGGGCATACAGATAACAAGCAATCACATGTTTGGCAATACTGGCGGCGTGGCAGGATTTAGCTGGGGCACCATTGAAAACTGCTCGGTGTCGGGCAGCGTCAGCGGCACGAAGTGCGTCGGCGGTGTGGTGGGTGCTCAAAAGGCCGGTTCCATCACCGGATGCAGCTCCTCGGCCACAGTGAAGGGAACGGTCGATGTCGGCGGCGTGGCAGGAGAAAAATGGGGCTCCATGACCGCTTGCTATGCCACAGGCAACGTAACCTTAGAAATAGACTCCCCAAAGAATCTCTCTGGCGGCGGTCTGGTGGGATTCAACGGAGGAAGCAGCGTCCTTGCCTGCTATGCCACGGGCAACGTAACCAGTACGGGTAGTAGCACTGGCAATGTACATATCGGCGGCTTTTTGGGAGATAACTACACCACCGTGACCGCCTGCTATTGGAAGAACAATCATGGACAAGGTATCGGCTACAATAACAAAGTCACCGAAGCCACGAAGGTGGACGGCACTGACGTTACCTGGCAGAAAGCCGTTGATGCCATGAACACCGCCTTGCAGACCGCAGGCTCAAAGTGGCGTTACGAACTTAACGGAGCATTGCCTACCTTGAGGAAGCAGTAAACCGTCGTGTGGAAAAGTTCCGCCCGCAACGAACATTAACCGAAGTTTTACTCCTAAGCTGGGCAGGAGTATAAGGTGCCAAGTAAACATATATTCACCCGCACTTCACGGGAAACGACAAGGGTCTATATGCCACGATGATAGGTGGGCGTATAGACCCTTCATCGTGTCTTGATACCTGTTGGGTGGATGATATGGCAGTGTGGTGGTTTCGTGCTACCTGTTTTCATGGTTTGAAGTACCTTTGCGTCAATCGTGAGGTGCTCAAAACAAAATCGTTATGAAAACAGAAATGAAAGCATCAAACGAGTGTTTGTACCCTACCGATGTATTCTTGATTAGTTGCGGTATGGGATGCAAGCGAATCACCGTCACTGACATTGCTTATATTGAGGCAATGAAGGACAACTGTATTATCCACATGGTTGATGGAAAACGTTACACTCAGTCTTGTCCTATGGGTGACATTGAGCCAGAGTTGAACCCGGACATGTTCAAGCGCATTCACCGTTCTTTCATCGTTAACATTAGCTACATCGACATGTACTATTATGGGCATGTCGTTTTGGAGAATGGTATGGAAGTACACATCGGAGACAAGACTTGGAAGAAAGAGGAAGAACTGAAAAGTCTGAAAGCGGAACTGGCGGCGTTGGACAGGAAAATACAGCTTGAACTTGCACCGCCGACCGAGAAAGAATGCAAAGAAGAGGAAAAGAATACGGACAATGTAGAGGTTGTTGCTAATGCTGATATTCGCAATAAACATCAGCATTTTTCCAAGGTGAAAATCTGAAATTAGAAAATAGCGGCAATTAGTAATAGATAGCTTTATGTCGCTATTTTATTTATTTTATCAAGAACAAAAAGGAAGTGTTGATTACAATCAATAGCCATTTTGGGGCTTGGTGGAGGTATTGATTAGAAAATATTTCTGCTTTCGATGTCGGTTGGAGGTATTGATTACAATCACCAGCCACTTTTAGCTTCATTGAAGCCATTGATTGCGATCAACACCTACTTTTATATGTCGTTGGGACTGTTGATTGCAATCAATGGTTACTTTTAAGAGCTGTTGGAGGTTTTGATTCAAGTTTCTTTGTCCACAAAATATAAAATCCCCTGTTGATTACTATCCCTTGATACTTCTTGTACCAAAAATCCCCCAAAACGAGTAGCGAAATAGATTTCAACAGTCAAAAACCATCTTTTTCTCGCAAGATTGCCAATTTTTCGCAATAAGGTTGCCGTTTTCTCGTTTATTTTTATATCTTAGCGATTGCAATCGGAGAAATCCGACGATGCACAAAACGATTTGTCAAATTTAAATCCTTAACATCATGAAAGAGATTTACGACATCAACATTCAGCGCATGAATAATGGTGCGCATTTCACGTTTGTAAGTAACATTCTTGCACGTGCCGAAGCAGACACTGCCGTCAAAGGCAAGGCATCGGAACTTGTCAGTAATTTTAAGGCTGCCGTTGCAGCAGAGGACGAAGCCTTGAAGATTTCACAGAAAAGTCTCTTGACTGATGAGATAGCCAAGGCAGACAGCGACCGTGATGCCCTTTATGCTGGCTACAAGAAAGCTGTTGAAGGCTTCCTCGCCATGCCTATTGCAGACATGGCACAGGCTGCAAAGGTTCTCGCACAGCACATCAAGGACTACAAGATTAACACCGCTGGCCAACTCGATAAGGAGACTGGTCTTTTGGTTAATTTCATTACAGACCTTGAAGACAAGTATTCCGCACAAGTTGCAAAGTTAGGCTTAACCGCTTTTGTTACCAACATGAAGGAAGCCAACGAGCGTGTAAGAACGCTTACTTTGCAGCGTACCAATGAGAAAATGGGTGTGACAGTTGGAGCATTGAAGACCGCTCGCACAGCAAGTGACGATGCCTATCGTGCATTGGTGAAGATGGTAAATGCCCTTGCCCTCGTTTATGGCGAAAAGGATTACACCGCCTTCATTGATTATGCAAATACCGAGATTACCCATTACAAGCGTGAGGTGCTTAACCAAAAGGCTTCCGCTCCTTCTACTTCGGGTAGCTCGGCTGTAGATTCGGGGAGTAGCAGCACACCAAGCGGTGGCGGTTCTTCATCTGGAACAGGCTCTTCTTCAAGTGGTGGCTCTACGTCTGGCGGAAGCTCATCTTCCGACGGAGATGGAGAAGTTATTGAATTGGAGTAAAGACGAAGTAAAAATTCCATGCCACTCTCTTCATTTTCAGAGTGGCATGGAATTTACATAAATGAAATAGATATGGAAAAAGAGGATATTATAAAAAACATCCTTTCTGTTTGCAATAATATGGGGGTATCTTTCCATAAGAAAGTAAAGACCGATGTCTTATGAATGGCACTTTTCGCTATATTTTGCACCTAAAAGTACATCGGGAACTATGCTGTGTGCGTGACGAACAAAAGACTTTCGGAAAAATACACGTAAACACTGAATTAGATGTATAAACTAATAAACATCATTTTAATATTATGGTAAAAATAAGCAGTAAAACTCATTTAATCATCTTGTTCGTCTTTTTATTGTGTGTAATTGTTGTTTCGATACAATTTTTGCACAAGCCAACTGAACATAAGAATAACTATTCCCTTACAGATACTATATCTAAAATTGTATCAGAATATCCGGGTGAAATCGGAGTGGCGGTAATCATAAATAGCAGAGATACTATTACAGTCAATAATAAAAGTATCTATCCAATGATGAGTGTATTTAAGGTTCATCAAGCATTAGCCCTCTGCAATGATTTTGACAGCAAAGGGATTTCACTTGATACCCTGATAAGGATAAACAGAGGTAAACTTGACCCGAACACTTGGAGCCCAATATTGAAAGAACATTCGGAACCTGAATTTTCCTTGTCAATTAGGAAACTGCTAAACTATACACTTGCACAAAGCGACAATAACGTAAGTAATCTTATGTTCAAGAGATTGCTTGATATTGCCAAAACCGATAGTTTTGTTGCCACAATCATTCCACGTTCAAGTTTTCAGATAGCATATACAGAAGAAGAAATGTCTGCCGACCATGACAAGGCATATTCAAACTACACATCACCTCTCGGAGCGGCAATGCTTATGAACCGATTGTTTACTGATAAGATTATTAGTGATGAAAAACAAGACTTCATTAAAAACACATTAAAAGAGTGTAAAACAGGTACTGACAGAATTGCGGCTCCGCTACTTGATAAAGAAAGTGTTGTCATAGCCCATAAGACTGGTTCAGGGTATATTAATGAGAACGGAATACTTGCAGCGCACAATGATGTAGCCTTTATACGTTTGCCCAATAATGAATACTACACACTGGCTGTATTTGTAAAGGATTTTAAGGGTAATGAAATACAGGCTGCAAAAGCCATAGCCCGTATATCTGAAACCGTATATTCATTATTGCCTCAATTTACAGAATAGCCTTTACGTTATACATTCAAGCCTCTGGCATGGTTTTCGCTGGGGCTTCTGATTTTTGAACATACAAAAAGAAAGCGATATCGGAGCGTTATACCATAAAAACAACCTGCACAAAATGATATTGCGTATCCAGCTGACCGATGCGGATCTCCCACCATGCGGACAAATCCCGGTAACAAAATGACAAAGCGGACAATGTTCTTAACATGCCAACTTGTAAATGGGATGAATGATTTCTCTATTTCTCAAATAATTCGCTAATAGTTTATTTCTCAATCGGTTAAGTCAAACCGATAAAAAGTATTAGTATTGCTCTTGTCCGTTCCGTAAGTAAGTCCATATTTGGATTTAAGAGCCTTGGTCACCTGCTCATTACGCCTGTAATCATTCCTGTCTGATAAGAGTTTGTTCTCATTGTTGATGCGGTTATACACGATATGACAATGTGGATTGTCCGTGTTGTGA
>CAVBFV010000438.1:0-4747 GCA_963594575.1 Lachnospiraceae bacterium
AGAGCAAGATTCTACCGAGGTGCCAAAATTCGCTCTCCGCTTATTTTTGCCCCTGCGGGAATCTTGTTGGGGAGTGCCTTCCCCAAACCCTGCTATGCGCCCTGTCGGGCGAGAAAGGAGGTCACAGACCATGCGAAAGAAATACAATACGCCCCACCGCCGTCATGTGGTAAAGACCCGCATGACCGATGAAGAATACGCCGACTTCACCGGGCGGCTGGCGGCTTATGAAATCAGCCAGTCCGAGTTTATCCGGCAAGCCATACGGAAAGCGACCATACGCCCCATTGTCACCGTTTCCCCGGTCAATGACGGGCTGCTTGCCGCCCTCTCCAAGCTCACGGCAGAGTACGGGAAAATCGGCGGCAACTTAAACCAGATTGCCCGGAGCCTGAACGAATACGGAAGCCCCTACCGGGGGCTGGAAAAGGAAGTGCGGGGAGCCGCCGCCGACCTTGCCGCCTTGAAGTTTGAAGTCTTGCAGAAAGTAGGTGAAGCCGTTGGCGATACTCAAACATATCAGCTCTAAAAATGCCAACTACGGGGACGCTGAAAAATACCTCACATTCGAGCATGACGAGTTTACCATGAAGCCCACCCTTGACGCAGACGGGCGGCTCATACCGAGGGTAGACTACCGCATATCCTCTCTGAATTGTGGCGGGGAGGATTTTGCCGTTGCCTGTATGCGCTCCAATCTCCGCTACGGCAAGAACCAGAAACGGGAGGACGTAAAGAGCCACCACTACATCATCAGCTTTGACCCACGGGACGGCCCGGACAACGGCTTGACCGTTGATCGGGCGCAGGAGCTGGGCGAGAAGTTCTGCGCCGAGCATTTCCCCGGACACCAGGCCCTTGTCTGCACCCACCCGGACGGACACAGCCACACCGAAAATATCCATGTGCATATCGTCATTAACAGTCTGCGGATTGCGGAGGTTCCCATGCTGCCCCACATGGACAGGCCAGCGGACAGGAAAGCAGGCTGCAAGCACCGCTGTACGGACGCAGCTATGAACTATCTGAAAGCCGAAGTCATGGAGATGTGCCACAGCGAGGGGCTTTACCAGATAGACCTTTTGAACGGCAGCAAAGAACGCATTACCGAGCGTGAGTATTGGGCGCAGAAGAAAGGACAGGCTGCCCTTGACAGAGCCAACGCCCCTATTGCTGCGGACGGTATCGCGCCCCGGCAGACCAAGTTTGAAACGGATAAGGCGAAGCTGCGCCGGACTATCCGGGAAGCCCTTGCCGCTGCTTCCGGCTTTGATGAGTTTGCCGCCCTGCTTCTCCGGCATGGTGTGACCGTCAAGGAGAGCCGGGGGCGGCTAAGTTACCTCACGCCGGACAGGACGAAGCCAATTACCGCCCGGAAGCTGGGGGACGATTTTGACCGGGCTGCTGTCCTCTCCGTTTTGGAGCAGAACGCCGCCAGAGCCGCCGAAAAACCCGCAGCCATAGCGGAATACCCCGGCAGTATCAAAGACCGCTTACGGACGAAAAAAGAAGCGAAAAACGCCCCGAACAATGACGCTGTACAGCGCATGGTAGACATAGCCGCCAAGCGAGCCGAGGGGAAAGGACGGGGCTATGAGAAGTGGGCGACCATGCACAACCTCAAACAGATGTCGGCTACCCTCATGCTCTACCAGCAGTATGGCTTTTCTTCCCCGGACGAGCTGGACGCTGCCATTTCCGCAGCCAACACCGCCACGCAGGAGAGCCTTGCCGGACTGAAAGGGCTGGAAGCCGCTATCCGGGAGAAAAAGGAATTGCAGCGCAACCTTTTGGGCTATATCGGCACGAAGCCCGCCCGTGACGGTCTGAAAGCGCAGAAATCGGAGAAAGCCCGGAGAGCCTACCGGGAACAGCACGAAAGCGATTTTATCATAGCGGACACAGCCGCCCGTTATTTCCGGGAGCATGGAATAACCAAGCTGCCAGCCAGCAAAGCCCTGCAAAGGGAGATTGAGCAGCTTACCGTCCAGAAGAACGCCGGATATAACGACTACCGGGAGAAACGCCAGCGGGCGCAGGAGCTTCAGACAGTCAGACGCAATATCGACCAGATTTTAAGGGGCGCACCGAGCCAGCAGAAAAAGCGTGAACAGGAGCGTTAAAGACCGCCCCGAAATGATACCGAAACCCTACAAAAATACAGGTATGATATGAACCCTTACCGCAATACTCCCCGACTTCCAAACGGGGCTTACAGGGCAGAAAAAGCCCGAAAATGATACCGAGAACATACAGAAAATGCCCCCTATCCCGCTACACCGATAGGAACGGCAGAAAGGAGCTTACCATTGCCGAGAATGAGCAAGAAGCGGCGGCTGGAATGGTCTTTCTTCCTCAACCACCGCAACCGTATCACTTACAACGACCTATGCCGGGGCTGCACCCGTGACTGCAAACAGAGCTTCCGGGCGGTTATCATACTATGCCCTCGCTATTATTCCAAACGCTGGAAAAAGGAGGACGCAGCCTATGGCAGATAACCGCAAATATTACTACCTCAAGCTGAAAGAGAGCTATTTTGACGATGATGCAATCGTTCTGCTGGAAAGTATGCAGGACGGCGTTATCTATTCCAACATTCTCTTGAAGCTGTACTTGAAATCGCTGAAAAACGGCGGGAAATTGCAGCTTGACGAGAATATCCCCTACACCGCCCAGATGATTGCGACCATTACCCGCCAGCAGGTAGGTACCGTAGAGAGAGCTTTGAAAATCTTTATGAAGCTGGGGCTTGTGGAGCCTTTGCCAAGCGGCGCACTCTACATGAGCAACATTGAGCTTTTAATCGGCCAGTCCTCTACCGAGGGGGAGCGCAAGCGCAGGGCGCGGCTGGCTTTGCAGGAACAAAAAGCCCTGCCGCAGACAGGGGCGGACAAATGTCCACCATATCGAGCGGACATTTGTCCACCAGAGATAGAGATAGAGAAAGAGATAGATATAGAAATAGAAAAAGAGAGAGAGTTAGAAACGGGACACCCCGCCCCCGCCGCCTATGGCAGATACCACAATGTCATTCTTTCCGATACGGAGCTTGACGGGCTGAAAACAGAGCTTCCCGGCAAGTGGGAGTATTACATTGACCGCCTATCCTGCCATATCGCTTCCAGCGGGAGGAAATACAAGAGCCATGCAGCCACGATTTTCAAGTGGGCGCAGGAGGACGCAGCCAAGAAAGCCCCGAAAAAGGGCATACCCGATTATACCTGTAAGGAGGGCGAGAGCTTATGACGAATGGATTTGATGAAATGATTTTGAATATGACCGACACCACGCCGGAGCCGGAGGACTACACCGGCGAGGACGGGCTTTTATACTGCGGGAAGTGCCACAAGCCCAAAGAGGGCTATTTCCCCAAAGAAACCGCCGCATGGCTGGGGCGTGACCGCCACCCGGCAGAATGTGACTGCCAGCGGGCAGAGCGTGAGGAACGGGAAGCCGCAGAGAAACAGCGCAGTCACCTTGAAACTGTCGAGCGGTTGAAGCGGCGGGGCTTTACAGACCCGGCTATGCAGGGCTGGACGTTTGAGAACGACAACGGCAAGTGCCCGCAAATGGAACACGCCCATTTCTATGTGGAGAACTGGGAAACCATGAAAGAGCGCAACATTGGCTATCTGCTATGGGGCGGCGTTGGCACAGGCAAGAGCTATTTTGCGGGCTGTATCGCAAATGCCCTTATGGAGCGTGAAATCCCCGTGTGCATGACAAACTTTGCATTGATATTGGGTGACCTTGCCGCCAGCTTTGAGGGCAGGAATGAATATATCTCCCGACTTTGCAGCTTCCCGCTGCTTATCCTTGACGATTTTGGAATGGAACGGGGAACGGAATACGGCTTAGAGCAGGTCTACAACGTGATTGACAGCCGTTACCGCAGCGGCAGGCCGCTGATCGTCACGACTAATCTCACGCTGGAGGACTTGCAGCACCCGGAGGACACCGCCCACGCCCGCATTTATGACCGTCTGATTGAAATGTGTTCTCCTGTCCGCTTTACCGGGAGCAACTTCCGAAAAGCCACGGCGCAGGAGAAAATGGGACAACTGAAAAAGCTGATGAACAGAAAGGAGAGCCGCCTATGACCAACACCCCAAAGAATGACCGCAGCACCCGCCGCCCGGATTGCGTGACGGAAATCCGCATAGGTAATTCTGTCCTTGTCGTTTCCGGCTATTTCAAGCAGGACACCACCGCCACCGCCGCCGATAAAATGCTGAAAGTGCTGGAAGCGGAAGCTGCTACACAAAAATCGGCAATTTGACGGGACGTAAAGAAGCAGAAAGGACTGTACAGCCAGCCCCGGCGTGTGGTATGATAGTCATACGGAATAGTGGGGCTGGCTGTCGGAAATGGAGGACACTATGTTAAGACAGACCACCCGAAACCTTATTACCGCCCTTTATCCGAGATTATCCCACGAGGACGAGCTGCAAGGTGAGAGCAATTCTATTTCAAACCAGAAGCGTATTCTTGAAACCTATGCGAAGCAGAACGGCTTTTCCAATCTGCAATGGTACACAGATGACGGTTATTCTGGGGCGAACTTCCAAAGACCCGGTTTTCAAGCCATGCTTGCGGACATTGAAGCCGGAAAAGTCGGCACCGTTATCGTCAAGGATATGTCACGGTTAGGGCGAAACTATCTGCAAGTGGGAATGTATACGGAAATGATTTTCCCACAGAAAGGCGTCCGCTTTATCGCTATCAATGACGGAGTGGACAGCGC
>CAVBFV010000439.1:0-4616 GCA_963594575.1 Lachnospiraceae bacterium
CGGTCAATGATTTTGCCCTTCGCCGCTGAACGGCGCTGCGAGACATTCCAACAAGCGGAGTTATCACTATATCCGCCGCACTTCGGACCGGCTTTGCAAGGAACACGGTTTGTCCGTCATCATCCCCGGACAGGACAAAGGAAAGAGCTATATCGAACATCAGG
This sequence comes from Lachnospiraceae bacterium, assembly GCA_963594575.1. Taxonomy (GTDB): domain Bacteria; phylum Bacteroidota; class Bacteroidia; order Bacteroidales; family Bacteroidaceae; genus Prevotella. The sequence goes on from CAVBFV010000439.1 coordinate 165, forward strand.
CCGCGCAGAACGGCACCACCTATAAGGCTAAGCTGAAAGCGGCCATCGACCGGCTCCTTCCAGCCTGTTCCAACCTGGAAGAACTGCTTCGCCGCCTGCAGAGAGAAGGTTATGAGATTAAGCGCGGCAAGTATATCTCTGCCAGAGCACCGGATCAGGAACGGTTCACCCGTCTGAAAACTCTGGGTGTGGACTACACCGAAGAAGCCCTTGTTGCCAGGATTGCCGGACATTCCAGACCTTCCCGCCAACCGAAACGGCAGGACGGAAAGATCAGCCTGCTCATTGATATCCAGAACAACATCAAGGCGCAGCAGAGCGCAGGCTTCGCCCATTGGGCGAAGCTGAACAATCTGAAACAGGCCGCCAAGACCATGAATTTCCTGACCGAACACGGGATAAGCAGTTATGGAGAACTGGAAAGCAAACTGACCGCAGTATCCGCACGCAGAAATACCGCTCATGCAGAGATCAAGCGGATAGAAAGCAGAAGCGCCGAACTTACCCTTGTGATGAAGCACGCTGAAACTTACCGTCAGCTAAAGCAGATCTATGACCGATACCGCAAATCGAATAATAAAGAAAAGTTCCTGCGGGGGCATGAGAGCGAGATCATCCTTTTTGAAGCGACCGCCAGAGAATTGAAACGGCTGGGGGCTGTACCGCTGCCTACAACAGAAAGCATGAAAACGGAGCTTGCCAATCTCAGCGCAGAAACGGAACGCCTTCTTGCGGAGTACAAAACCGCAAGAACCGAAGCCCAGGAATACGAGACCGTCAAGCAAAATGGACGCGCTGCTGGCCGTTCCAAAGGAACAACAGTGGCGGCATGAACTTGAATAAATTTCTTTGAAAGATGCTGGGCGCAGCTCCCGGCATCCTGTATAATGGAACTTCGGAAGGAGTTTTTACCGATGACAAGAAGCGAAGCAATCAAAGCATTTTTCTTCAAAAGTGTCCTGCCCGTGATCGTGGCAATGATCCTGTACTTACTGTATCTTCAAATCCGCCTGCATGAATAACGGAGAGCTTGACTATGTATGGCTCTGGATACTCTGCTGGCTGCCGTTTGGACTCCATCGGATGTGCCTCTGGATCGTGCCGGGCGGCGGCTCCATAGGTGGAGGGATCGCCTTGTTTGCGTTGAACTTCATTATCGGCGGCGTGATTGGTGGTTTCGTCCTGGCATGGCGGCTGATCGTGGCGGTGTGGTATGTGCCGCTGACGGTATGGTGGCTAGTCATTGCTTAGAGCAAAACGAAGACGGGAGAAATTTTTGGCTTTTTTCTCAAGAATTTCTCCAGCTTGCTATCTGGCAATAGATTCTTTGCTGAATTAGTTTTATAATTAAAAATAACAGACTTAGGAAAGAGATTCCTGCAATGCCAAAAAGCTATGCCGACTTGATGAATGATATATCAGCCGATGAATTGTATGAACGATTGCTGGCTTATGGGTTATTTGCCGATAAACTTCCTCCTATTTTGAGCTCTGTCGATTTCTATCATTATTGTCAAAACAAAGCCCCGTCATTTTCTGATAGTTGGAAGCAATATATCTATTATGAGAGTGTGCGAAACATCAATGTTCCTCGACCATTGGCTATTCCTAACCCCATGGCTTATCAAAAGCTGTGCTGTTGTCTTTCAGATAACTGGGATAATCTAAAACAGCATTTTGAGCAACAAACAGCAAGTCAAGATTATAAAATTAGTCGTATTCATATCCGCAAGAGAAATAATTCAGATTCTCTCTTTTCCATGAGCTATTCAAATTGGAAAAAGGATGGTACGCCAGAGCCGGATTTGCTTATTGGGAAAAGGTATGTTGTAAAAGCTGATATTTCAACTTGCTTCCCAAGTATCTATACGCATTCCATTCCTTGGGCATTAGTTGGAAAAGCTACTGCTAAGCAAAATAGTAGAGATAAAAAGAAATGGTATAATCAAATCGACCACTATACACAGAATTGCAAGAATGGTGAAACACACGGCCTTTTGATTGGTCCTCATGCATCAAATCTCTTATCAGAACTTATTCTTACAGTTGTTGATAGGAATCTATATGACAAGGGCTGGCGTTACATACGAAATATCGATGACTACACATGCTATGTTGAGAGCATTGAAGATGGGCAAAAATTCTTACTCGAATTAGGCAGTGAGCTTCGCCAATTCGATCTTACACTCAACTTCAAAAAAACAGAGATACAGGAGTTACCTGTAGCATCCGTAGAACAATGGGTTCGGAAAATAAATTCTGTATCCATAATACAGCGTAATGGAAAACTTGATTTTATTGGTGCCCGCGCATATTTAGATTTGTCAATCGAGTTAATGCAAAAAAATAAGGGGAATTCTGCCATCTTGAATTACGCTATAAAAGTCTTATCAGGACAGGAACTTACTCCTAATGCAAGGGATTACTGCATAAAAACAATCTTCCATCTTAGTTTATTGTATCCGTATCTAATTCCGCTTCTGGAACGGAATGTATTTGAACCATTGTCTGTTGAAGGCAAGCAAATTGCTTCATTCTCACAAAAGGTATTTCAGCTCGGATGTAATACTCAAAATTATGAGGCAATTTGTTTTTCAATTTATTTTTCGCTAAAATATGGTTTTGAGATAAATGGTATTACTGTGGATGCAGCAATTTCAAGCGATTCCTGTCTGTTTAAGCTTTTTGCTCTTTTGTACTTCACCGATCATAAAGACAGAAGGAAAAAGAAAAAACTCAAGGATCACGCTCGAGCTTTAGCCTTAAACGAAGATGATTTTAATCGCAACTGGCTATTTGTATATGAAGCTTTGCCTCAAAACGATTTGGAAGATGAATGGAAGCCCATGAAAAAGGCTGGCGTTTCATTTATAAAAATGCCTGCCAGTAAAGACGCAACATAACAAAAAGCGGGAGTACAGCCGATCGGACGAACCGAAAAGCTGTACTCCCGTTTTATGTGTCAGAAAGTGTTTGAAATCAAGCCTTTTTCTTCATGCACCAGCAAACAGACCGACACATGAGAAATCATAAAGGCTCTCTTTGAAAATACGGATACAGGGAATTATTTTGCGTTTTTTCCACCCCTATCTTCACATATTTTAGACCGTTTAGAATTGTAATGCGGACAAGCGACCAGACACGCCCGGAAACTCTGCTTGCAGCCGTGAACACATTTTTTACAGATATGGTTATACTGCCGCCTGCCGTTCTCGCCCAGGAAGAACGCCCATTCCAGCCGCCATTTCTTGCTTCGGCTCATAGGCAGTCATGCTCCGGCACATCACGGCCGGGCTTCTTGCCCTCCGGGGGCTTGTGCTCAGCACAGTCCCGTTTGGCATCTTCTAACCGCTCACGGATGGAAGGCTTCTCCGGCGTTGTCCGATCTGCGTACTCCTGGGCTTTTTCCAATTCTTCGCCGCGTCTGCCATTGTTGATAACGCCATCGATCATGCCGTAGTCATCCTCCAGCGTCATTTCCGCCGTGCGGAGAGGATTGTCCTTTTCCGGCTGTTCCGCTACCACGGCAAAGGCCCGTGTGCCGTTTCCCATGATAAGATACTTTCCATCATCGGAAATATGGTGGACACCATAACCGGCTGCCTCCATCTGCTCCCAGCTCATAGCAGTCACCTGGAAGTTGCCCCTGGGAGTTTGGATGCGCTCGCCGGTTTCCAGATCATCCGGGGTAAGCTCCGGCTGCCGTTCCCGCAAAAACTCTAGCACTTCGGTAAAGCCCACCCTATCGCAGTAATGAGCGGTGTTCTTTCCGTCCTGATTCAGCACTACGATATCCGATACGGACAGGGAGTGCCCGGTGAAGTCTGCTGGGCGGTCCACATTGAACCGGGTATAAATGCTTTCCAGATCGTCCTTCACCGTCAGCGGCGCTTCATAGACCAGCTCGTAATTTTCCGGCTTCACGGAAAGGCCGTTGCGGTGGATACTGTCCAGCGGCTCGAAACGATAGTCCAGCGTTTCATTGCCGCCCTTGAGCTGGTAAATGGAAAAGCTGTTTTCCGCAGCCTGATCCTGGACGGCCCGCGCCTGAACCAGATATCCGCTGGGGTCTGCACATAGGCGGCTGCCGCCGCGTACTCCCGTTCCGCTCTTTCCGCAGCGGCCGCATTTCATTCACACGGGATTTAGTCGGGTCCTCCAAAGCTGCTTTGACCTCCGCCGGGTTAAAGTCGAGAAATTCCTCATAGCCCGTGACATCCTTGAATTTTTCGATCTCCGAAGGAAGATAGTCCTCCTGCGTCTGACCCAGCGCCGCCAGCTTTTCATCCAGCGCGGAAATACGCCCGGCCATCAGGCTTTCGTAAATTTCTTCCTTTGCGGCGTGCGCCTCTAGGTGCTCCGCCGCATACTGAGGATCGTTCTGACGGAAAAACTCATCCATGTCAAAGGCGATATCCATAGCCCACTCGGATTTTTCTTCTTCGGGAAGAT
>CAVBFV010000440.1:0-4509 GCA_963594575.1 Lachnospiraceae bacterium
CTAAAAACGATTAATCTCATCCTCAGCAGAACCGCTTCCGTTGTATTTATCTTTGAAACTATTGAAGTTGTAACTAATGGAAGCTATGATGCAGCGATTGAAGTTATTCACCTTTCTGTTCTGCACCACAAAATTAACCCTCTTTACATCGTTCAACTTCGAGCTATCAAACAAGTCCTCTGCTTTCAATGTTATCGTCAATTTCTTTTTAAGTAACTGTTTCTGTACCATCATATTGAATGACGAATAGCCGTTTTGCTCGTAGATGCCATGATGTCCCTTAATGTTCCAAAAGAAATCACATCGAAAAAGCCAATCGTTCCTTAGTGCCACTACATTTTGGAAAGCGAAGAGACCGTATGGATGATTGTAATCTAATTGCTCTCCATTATATGATAGCGTGAAATAAGGTTTATAGACACCCACCGTCAAAGTAGGTCGCCAACAACCAAAAACAGGTGAAACAACACATTGCGCTCCTAGTTGCTGGAAATCCTTGGCGTTGGTTGACATCCAAGTTACCGTTCCAGGTTTGCCGGATACAGCAACGACAGTCGGATGGATGTAATCCTTGATATACTGATAATCCAACTTGAAGTCGAACATGCTATAATTCACAATAAGTTCTGTATCATACACGTATTGCGGTTTCAGATAAATGTTGCCTTGCTCATAATGGTATTGATTGTTGTAGCTCACACTGTTGTTCAACTGACGAAACGAAGGACGGTTGACCCTGCTACTGAAATCAAGATTCATCCCCACTCTCCCTAACATAGTGGAAAGAGAAAGGGATGGAAGTAAGTCCGAATAATTGGTCTTGTTCTTTACTTCTCCTTGGTCTGTGTTGATGGCATGAATGTACTCATAGCGAAGCCCGATGCTTCCTTTCCATTTGGAGGCAGACAAACGAAAAGTGGCAAATCCTGCATACTTGGTTTCCGTATTCTTGAATTGGTCATCGGCTATCTTCCCTTCTTCGTTTACAGACATACCCCATGAACTGATTTTACTGAAATCCGTTCCGAAATCAAGCCTATTATTCTTATTCATGTTCCAAGCAAACACCCCTTTGAGTGCAGTCGCACGATTTCGCTGGTCGTTTTGCATATGCGTGATTTCTGAGACAGCATCTATTCTACTTGTCTCGCTCACTTGTTGCTTATGTTTCAGTTGAGCATAAACATAGTCGGCATCCAAGTTGAGCTGTAGGTTGTCTGTTAGTTTGCCGATATAATACAGATTGACATTGTGAAACCTTTCCTTTTCAGATTCTTCAGTCTTGTTATCTGTAGCTGTCAGCAGTTCATCATTCTTGTACGTCTGCATATAGTCGAAAGGAGAGTCGAGCATCTTGTAGTTGGAGATGCTTCCCAAATATCTTCCGCCGATAGTGTGATTCTTGTTTATGGCATAATTCATACCAACATTATAGTCATGAGAGTGAGAGCGGTCGGAATATTCAGAAGCAGAAATCTCATGAAATGTATCTTGCTCGTAATTGAACTGGTTAACATCATATCTGATGTCACTTCTCGTATTGTCATATTGATATGCGAGGAATACATCCAAAGCTCCCTTGTGGATGTTGAGGTTGACCTCCTCGTTGTTAGACAAATTCTTATGTTTGGAGATTTCCGCACCCACAATACCAGAAAGTCCATCCAAGGAATGGTGTACGGTAGTGATGTTTATGACACTCCTTGTTTCTGCATCGTATTCTGCCCCAGGGTTTGTTATGAGCTGTACAGACTTCACGTTGGTAGAAGAAAGGAGTGACAACCCTGAAGTATTAGTCTGCTTTCTTCCATCTATATAGATGACAGGCTCACCCTTACCAAACACCTCATACTTTCCATTTGTATAGAGCATCCCAGGAATATATTTGATAACATCTGTTGCCTTGCCAATATTTTTCAAATTGGAATTTTGAACGTCAAGCGTAAGTTTACCGTTTTCTCTTGATATGTATTTGCGATGACCTTTAATCATAACTTTTTGCAGATTAATTGTTGCATCCTCCAAGGTTATGGCACCAACCTCACCGGTACGATATGCATTACAGTAAGTTTTGTAGCCCACACAACTTACTTTCACAATCGCCTTTTTCACCTCGCAAGGAATTACGAACTGACCATTCTCATTTGTTACACCACCCGTGATTAAACTGGAATCACTAACATTGAGCAAAGCGACATTGGCGAAATCGACAGGTTGATGACGAGTGTCCACGATGCGCCCCATCATTCTGTTAGAAGCCTTTTGGATACATTCAACGATAATAATATTATCTACTTGTTTCATTTTGATAGGGTAAAAACCAATCAAGTTCATGATGGCATCTGGAACACTTTCATTCTTGATGTTCTTTGTCACCTTGAAATCCTCCAACTCGTCATACACAAAGTTGATGACATACTTATCCTGTTTGGCATTCAAATCCTTTAATGCCGCAGAAAATGACACATTATTATATTGTCGAGTGATACGTTGGGCAGAAACGCCCATACTTATCACCGAAAGCAAAATCAAACTTATCAGATATTTACTCATAGCCTATTCTCTGTTTTATAGTCCATATACTGTATATACAGTTGAGGGAATCAAAAAACTAAGCAAAACAACAACTTTTTTCAAAATTTACAGAAAAAACATTCAACGACTCCTTGTCTTCCACAAAGCCATTGGATGAAATTTGATTCTATTGACCATCTCTTTATCCTCGAACAGCAATTCTGGAATATACTTCTTGTCATTGAATTCCCGCACATATTCTTTCTCTGATTCTGTCAAAACCAATAGCTTTGAGAGAAAGTCTTTCACTTCTGTCTTGGCTTTTTCAAAGTCAAAATGCTCACTGCGCCTAAGCACAGGCAAGAGTTGCGAACGAATCTGCGGAAAACGGATCTTGTCTATCTGCGGAAAGTCAGTATATTCCGTAGGCGTAGCGTTGTCTTTTCTGCTTGAGCCAACAGTCAGATAAAAGACGGTCGCTTTTCTCAGCAACGTTTTCTCTTCATCGCTCACGAATAGCTGATGCTTCACCATGTTATAGACATCATAAATGTCACGTGCAGCACTTCTACCTATCAAGGCGTTTATCTTGGTGGCAAACAATTCGACTGGTGAAAGAGAACGTACCTTCACATCGCTCAGAAACGGAATGGACACATGAGTCTCTATGGCAGGCAGGATATGGCAACGGTCGGAATAGTTGATTTCTATCTTGATGCCATCGTTGTTGCCAGCGGCATTGGTATAATGAAACACCCATGAGTCAAGCGTATGCGGTGTCTTGGAGCCAGGCGCAAGATGATAACCCTCCGACTCCATATAGCGTAGAATCTCGTTATTCACTTCTTGGCGAATGGAGAGCATGGATTCTCGGTCGCAATCCACCGTAAAGTCAAGGTCTATATCTACCGAGAGTCTTGGCAGTTGGAAAACGGTGAGATTGATGGCTGTGCCACCTTTCAGCACAAGAGATTTAGACAGCAAAGGACTGTCATGGAAATAGTTGAGTATCTCCACCAATCGCATCACCTTTTCGAGGTTGTCGCGAATAAAGCCTTGCTCCTTGGCGATGATGTCAAGAGCTTGTTTGTTATATGAGTTCATATTCTTCCTTTGATGTTAGTTCTTGCGGCACATACATGCGCCATTTATTTACAAATGTATCCGACTCTTCGTTGTTAGTCAACCACTTGACGCTTTTGGTTCCCTTGGCTCGGCACAGCTCCAAGAGGGATTCTGAGATTTTGGCTTGTTCCTTGATTCGCTCCAACAGATAGCCTGTCTTCTGGTACAGGAATGCCTTGTCGTACCTTGCGAGATAATCGATGAGCCTTTCCTCATTGAGCAAGACGATACCCTCCATGCAATGCAGCAATTCCTCAATACCCCCAGCTCGGTCGATACGGTCAAAGCAATCCAACAACGTACTCTCCACATCCGTTACTCGCACATAAGGGTTTCCCTTGGGTGTCATCATACCAACGATTTCCTTTGTTTGTCGGCAATAGGTATACTCCACATCGTCGAAAGAAAAGGAATTGAAGCGAGTCATGCTTTTCACAAAAACCTCATTGAAGGGTTGATGAGCCAATCCATGAAATTCCAATGCTGTGTGATAACTGATGCAAGCTGTAGGTGACAAGTGGCTTCCTATCTCATACTTGTCGCAAACAGGTAAGCCAGATGCAATATCCTTCATGCAATAGGTATTGCGCCGTATAGCCACAATCCACCCTTGTTGCTTGTACCGAGCAAGCAACGCTTCCACCGATTTCACCTTGCCTTTCAGAGCCTCAGAAAGTTCATCCAAAGTGAATATCCGCAGCTTGTATAATATACTCAATAGTTCTGTCATTGTTTCTAATTTTGCGCAAAGATATGAAATCTAATTTGTTTATGAGAAAAATCAGAAACTTTTTATGCTTTTTTATATGTTCTTTCCATCTTAATTGTCCGACTACGGAGGAACAAATCACCGACAGGCAAGTTCTTTTG
>CAVBFV010000441.1:0-4201 GCA_963594575.1 Lachnospiraceae bacterium
ATTAACCCACAATATCGGCGAAAACCCTCTAAATCTTTACTTTTTTTCTTGAAAAGGGAGAAAAAGCAAATGAAAAAGCCATAAAATAAAAAAAAATGAGTATCTTTGCACAAAATAAAAACAAGATTATGGGATTATTCGGATTATTCAGCAACAAAAAGAAGGAAACTCTCGATAAGGGTCTGGAAAAAACCAAGGAGAGTGTGTTCGGCAAACTGGCGCGTGCCGTTGCCGGAAAGTCTACCGTCGACGATGATGTGCTCGACGATCTGGAAGAGGTACTCATCACCTCAGACGTAGGTGTAGAAACCACCGTCAAGATTATCCGCCGCATCGAAGAACGTGTGGCTCGCGATAAATATGTTTCAACCAACGAACTCAATCACATTCTGCGCGAGGAAATAGCCAATCTCCTTTCAGAGAACCACAGCGATGACCTGGCAGACTGGGATCTCCCTGCCGACCATAAACCTTACGTTATCCTCGTAGTAGGCGTAAACGGCGTGGGCAAGACAACCACCATCGGCAAGCTGGCTTACCAGTTTAAGAAGGCTGGCAAGAAGGTTGTTCTGGGAGCAGCCGACACCTTCCGTGCTGCTGCCGTAGAGCAGATTTGCATCTGGGGCGAGCGCGTGGGCGTGCCTGTAGTGAAACAGCAGATGGGAAGCGACCCGGCAAGTGTGGCTTTCGACACCCTGCAGAGCGCCAAGGCAAACGGTGCCGACGTGGTGCTCATCGATACGGCAGGACGACTGCACAACAAGGTGAACCTGATGAATGAGCTCAAGAAAATAAAGGACGTGATGAAGAAGGTAATGCCAGAAGCACCAGACGAGGTAATGCTCGTGCTCGACGGAAGTACCGGACAGAATGCCTTCGAGCAGGCTAAGCAGTTCTCTGCCGTTACCAATATCTCTTCGCTCGCCATCACCAAGCTCGACGGAACCGCAAAGGGCGGCGTAGTCATCGGCATCAGCGACCAGCTCAAGGTGCCTGTAAAATACATCGGACTGGGCGAAGGAATGGAAGATCTGCAGCTCTTCAACAAGACAGAATTCGTAGACTCGCTCTTTAAAAATTAGAAAATGAAGAAAAATCAGATAGATATTATTACCCTAGGCTGCTCAAAGAATCTCGTAGACAGCGAGTTGCTGATGAAGCAGTTTGAGGCAAACGGTTACCATTGTGTTCACGACTCCAAGCGTCCTCAGGGCGAGATTGCCGTCATCAACACATGCGGTTTCATCGAGGACGCAAAGCAGGAAAGCATCGACACCATCCTGGAGTTTATTCAGGCTAAGGAAGAAGGCCGACTCAGAAAACTCTACGTAATGGGCTGCCTCTCGCAGCGCTACCAGAAGGAACTGGAAGAAGAAATGCCAGAAGTAGATAAATTCTACGGCAAATTCAACTACAAACAGCTCCTGCAGGAACTCGGCAAGGCTGAAGTTTCATCCTGCAACGGCCAGCGCCATCTCACCACCCCTCGCCATTATGCCTACATCAAGATAGCCGAAGGCTGCAACCGCCACTGTGCCTACTGCGCCATTCCTATCATCACCGGCAAGCACGTTTCCCGACCAAAGGAAGAGATTCTGCAGGAAGTGCGCGAACTGGTAGCAGAAGGCGTGAAGGAGTTTCAGATTATCGCTCAGGAACTCACCTACTACGGCGTGGATATTGACGGAAAACATCATATTACCGAACTCATCAGCGAGATGGCTGATATTCCGGGCGTAAAATGGATTCGCCTGCATTACGCTTATCCAAACCAGTTCCCTATGGATCTTCTGGACGTGATGCGCGAGAAGCCAAACGTATGCAAATATCTCGACATTGCCCTCCAGCACATCAGCGACCACATGCTTACCAGCATGCATCGCCACGTAACGAAGCAGGAAACCATCAATCTGCTGAAGGCCATCCGCGAACGCGTGCCAGGCATTCACATCCGCACTACGCTGATGGTCGGATTCCCAGGCGAGACAGATGAGGATTTCCACGAGCTCCTCGACTTCGTACGCGAACAGAGATTCGAGCGCATGGGAGCCTTCGCCTACTCTGAGGAAGAAGGAACCTACAGCGCCACCCACTACGAAGACAACGTGCCTGCAGAGGTAAAGCAGCACCGACTGGACGAACTGATGATTCTGCAGCAAGACATCAGTTCTGAGGTTGAGGCAGACAAGGTGGGCAAAATCATGACCGTTATCATCGACCGCAAAGAAGGCGATTACTACATCGGAAGAACAGAATTCTGCTCTCCTGAAGTAGACCCTGAGGTTCTGATCCGTGCCGATGAGAAGCGTCTGCGTGTGGGATGTTTCTACCAGGTAGAGATTACCGCAAGCGAGGAATTTGACCTCTACGGCAAGGTGGTGAAATAAGCATTCTCTCTCCCATTGCCCGGAGTTTTAGAAATTTTGACTACATATTAAATAAAATATGAACAATAAGGAATACATCGCAGAACTGGCTCAGCAAACCGGCTATTCGCAGGAAGACACCCAGAAGCTGGTGCGCAAGGCGATAGACGCTATGATTGCCGAGTTTGAGGATGGAGAAGCTGTCTCTATCCCCAATTTTGGCACCTTCGAAGTGAAGAAGCGCATGGAGCGAGTGGTGGTTAATCCTACTACCAAGAAGCGCCAGCTGGTGCCGCCTAAGTTGGTGTTAGGTTTCCGACCGGTTGCTTCGGTCAAGGAAAAACTAAAGAATGGAGGGGATGAGCAATGAGCAAATTCAGTTTAAATACACTCGGAAAACTGCTTGCTGACAAGAGCGGTCTGAGCCAGGTGGAAGCAGAACTCTTCATCCGGAAGATGTTTGATGTTTGCAACCAGGGACTAGATGCCGATAAGCAGGTGAAGATAAAATGGCTGGGCACCTTTAAGATACAGGCCACGAAAGACCGTGAGAGCATCAATGTAAACACGGGCGAGCGCTTCACCATTGAAGGCAGAGACAAACTCACCTTCACGCCCGACAACATTCTGAAAGAAATCGTGAACAAGCCATTCGCCCAATTTGAAACAGTGGTGGTAAATGACGGCGTAGATTTCGATGAAATAGATGAGAAGTTTGGAGAAGAACAGACAGAAGATGCTCCTGCACAAGTAATCGATTTTCTGGACGAAGAAAAAACTGCAACTCCAAATCCGGAGGTTGTCGTAATCGGATCAGAAAAGGAAAAGGAAAAGGAAAAAGAAGCCGAAGACGAAGACGAACTGGCAAAGCAAATTGCTATTGAACAAGCTAAACTGGAAAGATTAAAACAAGCCCAACTGGAGCAGGAAAGAATACAGAAAGAAAAGCTTGAAAAAGAAAAGCAAGAGCAGGAAAGACTGGAGCAAGAGAGACTGGAGCAGGAAAGACTGGAACAGGAAAGACTTGAGCAAGAAAGACTGGAGCAGGAAAGGCTGGAGCAGGAAAGGCTTGAGCAGGAAAGACTGGAGCAAGAGAAGCTTGAATTAACCCAGCAACAGCAAGCCCTGAAAGCAGTTGTTGAACCTGCAGTACCTGCATCAGATGAATCTGAAGAAGAAGAGGAGGAAGAAGAATCTTCCAATTCTCATCATATTGTTATTCCTCGCTATCTGGTCGTTGCAGTCTGTCTCATCGTAGTAGCTTTGATTGGCGGAATGGGATGGTTTGCCTTCAACTATGGTCAGATGACTGCCCAGCGCGATCATCTAGCCATGCAGCTAAACCAGTATCATCAGGCTCCAGCCAAGAAAGTCCCAGCCAAACCAGCTGCCGCCCCACTCTCTCAGGAACAGAAACTCCGCCAGAAAGCGATGGAAGACAGCATCCGTATGGCTAAAACTGCAGAAGCCGTAAAACTGGCAGAAAAATCGGATGAGGAAAGTGCTAGCGCTGAAAAAGCTAAGCAGACTGAAGCAAAAGCTAAGGCTGAAGCGAAAGAAAAGGCTAAAGATAAAGCCGAAGAAAAGGCTACTTCGAAAATAGCATCATCCCAGTATGATAAGGATGCTCGCGTACGCACGGGAGCTTACCGAATCATAGGAGTTGCCCAAACCGTTACGGTTGGCGCCGGTCAGACCCTCGAACAGATCAGCACCCGCTATTTAGGTTCGGGCATGGAATGCTACGTAGAAGCCCTGAATGGTACAAACACAGTAAAAGCCGGACAGAAAATCAAGATTCCGAAACTGGAATTGAAGAAGAAAAAGAAATAAAA
>CAVBFV010000442.1:0-4194 GCA_963594575.1 Lachnospiraceae bacterium
TCTTTTCAGACTTACAAAGCTATATGCTTAATCCCCCAGGTTTATCGGGTGAGCCTGATTGAGCTAACTGGGAAACCGTCTACGATGTAGAGAGGTGAGTTGTCCTGTGAAAGAGAACCACCACCACGCACACGAATCTTCACGTCAGCATCTGGTGAACCCTCTGTGGTGGTGATGTTCACACCTGCCATCTTACCGGTCATCGCCTCGCTTACGTTAGAAACAGGAATGTTGGCAATCTGCTTGTCACTGATAGAAGATACAGAACCTGTGAGGTCCTTCTTTCTAACAGTACCATAACCGATTACTACGACATCGTTGAGGGTGGTGTTGTCATCCTCAAGCTTTACATCGATTGATTCTTTACCTGCAACGCTTACTTCCTTAGCTTTCATACCAATGTATGAAATCTTCAGTTTCTTGCTTTTGCCTTTTAAGTTTACTGTGAAGTTACCGTCAATGTCGGTCACGCCACCATTGCCAGCTACACCTACCTCCATGACAGATGCACCGATGATTGGCTCGCCCGTATTGTCAGTAACAACGCCTTTTACTGTTTGTGCAGATACACTTGTTACTACGAACATCAGTGCGCCCGCCAAAGCAATTTTCTTTTTTCTAAAATTACCAGACATACACTTTAGGTTTAGATAAAACTTATTCTAAATTACTAATATTCTAATGTTTTTTCTTAATGTTTTTAAGTAGAATTCCAGTCCTGAGCAGATGCTTGCTGAAGGGATGTTCCTCTTGGAACCCGAAGGCTCCGATGGGGCAACCTAGATGCGTAGCAATAGCTAAGTCTTGGTTTTCTTGTTGCAAAAGTATATAAAAAATATGAGAATATAGGTATATTGGGGGTAAAAAATTACGTAAACGTTTACAGATTTTTGCGTAAATACTATGTTTTTTACATTTCGATGGTCTGTTTTCTCAGTTCCCGTTTTTGCTGTTTCGGGAGTTGAGGGAACAAAAAAAGTGCAATATCCGGCACCCTTCTGAAAGAGGATGGGGATATTGCACTCCGAATGTTATCTGTCAATCTAATTACTTATGGCCTCTGCTTCTTTACTTTACGATGACCTTGCTTGTCTTCTTGCTGCCATCTGCCAGGGTCTTCACAATGATGTTGATACCCTTCTGAAGATTTGAGAGCTGGGTGCCGTCGGCTGCATAGATGGCGGTCTTGATGACTGCTGCATCTGTAGCTGAGGCGATGTTGTGGATACCGGTGCTTACTGAATTGGCTGTTGCACCGAAACCACCCATGAGGTTGGCTGCACGTACGGTGAATGTACCCTTCTCGCCGTTGAGGTTTACTGACTTCTCTGTGGTCAGGGCGAAGAACTTGCCGTCTTTTGCTACAAGATACATCTGGGCATCACCGGTCCATGAAAGCTTGTCGTTGCTCAATGTAGCCGCTGTCGCTGTGGTCTGAGAAGCGAGGTCGGCAGGCTTCCAGCTGGTAAATACCTTGTCGAGGCTGAACTCGGCTGCTTTCTCTGCTGTGATGATGGTGTTGTACTCGCTTACTTCCTTATCCTTGGTAAACTTCACGATGTTCTCGGCTGGAGAAATCACCTTACCGTCTTCATCAAGAGTGTTGTACTCGAAGAAGTTCTTGGCAACTACGTTCATACCACCTGTTGTCCAGCGGGTAGAAGTAATCTTGGCTGCTGCATTCTTGTCGAGAATGGTGTTGAGGAATGCACAGTTGGCTGTACCGCCCCAAGAGCGACCGAAAGTGAAGCTGTCTGTAGCTGAACCTACAATCTTGCAGCCGTCGAATACGTAACCATACTTGGTGCCGTCTGTATAAGGGGCAGTAATGTATGAACCTTTACCTGGTTCCAATGTGAGTGTACACTTGTTGAAGAATGCATCACCACCGCCGCAGATGAAGTCTACGATTCCGTGGATATCTGAATCTTCGAAGTAGTACTGACCCTTATTATTGTTGCTGTAATAAGTGTCCTGATAAGAAAGCATCTTCACATTCTTGCAGATGGTCTGTGTACCCTTGTCCTGTAGGCAGACTGCACGACCGGTGCTCTTGTCGAATGGATAAGCATTTTTCAGTGTGAGGTCCTGCATGTAGAGACCTGTACTTGTGTTATACAATGTTGCAGTTACGCCGATACCTTCTACCTCTGGCTTGTTGACGATGATGGTGTTGTCCATGCTCTCGCCGATGATAGAGATGTTGTTACCGCTGATTGAGGTAAGACACTTGTCGCCGAGGTCGTATGTGCCGTTAGGCAAGAAGATGTATGTACGGGCAGCGTTGGCTGCTGCATTGTTGCCGTTTGCAATTTCGAGGGCTGTGATGAAGCTCTGTGCGTCGCCAGCCTTAACCTCCATCCAGTTGCCGTTCTGTGTGTAAGAAGGAGTTGTCATGTTTACGATGCTGAGGCTGTGGATGTAAGTATCTGCGTCGAAGGTAATAGTATACTCACCGCTCTCGGTAGATTCGTTCTGGAGAACGCCTTGGTTGCCGTCCATTGTAGCCTTTGCGTCAATAGAACTTACTTCATTTCCCTGAGGATCGAGGAGGGTAATCTTGCCCGACTTAGAATACTGGCAGAGATTCATCTTGATGTAACCCTTACCGCCCATCTTAACCTTGAGCTTGTCAGTAGCTTCGAAGCTCCAGCCGTGAGTAGTATCGTGCCACTTGCCGTTGCCTTCTACTGAGATGGCTTCGTGGTCGTTGATGTCGAAACCTTCCTTCTGGAAGTCGTAGTCGTAACGTGCTGTTTCGTTTACTGTCTCAATATCAGTTACGAGTGCATAGAGCTTAGCATCTGCTGTGATGACAGAAGAGGTAGTGAACTTCTTGCTGTCTTTCTTCTGGTTGCTAGCCCAACCGCGGAATTTCTTTCCTTCGGCTACGGTTACCTTCTCTTCCATGCCTTCCTGGAATTTCTCTATGTTGGCATCCTGCTCCACCTTCTGGGTTCCGAGCACTGTTGTGCCGTCTATATTATAATAGGTGAGGGTGAAGTCTGGTTTGAAGCCTACGGTGAGCTCGTAAGTTACTTCATCTCCCTTAGATTCTACAACGATGGTTACCACGGTCTTCTGGTCTGCACCTTCGCCGGTGGTAGTGTATGTTGTGCTCTTGATGGTTCCGTTTGCAGCAACGAGATCTTTCAGCGGATTGGTCTCGCTGATGAGGTTTGCCTTCTTTGAAACGAGGAGGGTAGCGAGCTGCTTGCCTGATGCGTCTTCATTGAAGATGTCAACGGCTGAATACTTGGTGCCGTTGAGGCTGAAAGTGCCGAGCATTGGAGTCTTGCTCATATCTACATTTCCGTAGATGGCGAGGTCGGTAACGTAAGCGTTCTGTTTCAGATTGAAGTTCTCGAACTTAATCTGGCAGTTGGTTCGGTTTACGTCGAGTGTCAGGTCTTCACCGCTTGCGTTTACAATGGATACGTTGTGGATAGCTACCCAGTCTGCATCTCCGTCGCCCTTTACTGATACCTTGATGCCGCGTGTACCACCTGTAGCTGCCTGGTGGAGCGTAATCTTGGTGATGCTTGCCAATGGAGAGGTTACAGCGCTTGGTTCAGCGGTAGCGTATTCGCCGGTGTATTTGGCGGTCTGCATGAAACCTGTATGGCCAGCAAACTTGCTGTCTTCTGGAGATACGCCTACACCATTGAGTGTGAGGGTGAAGTTTTCCTTGCTGTAAAGGGTCTTGAGGTCTACTGCTTCGTTGGTTGTCTTCTTACGGTCGTAAGCTTTCCACTCGGTGAAGTCGGTAGTGTAGATTGCCTTTTCCTGAATGGCGCTTACGTGTACCACCTTAACCTGATAGAGGTAGCAGCCACCTGTAGCAACAACTTCTACATATCCCTTAGCTACTTCAGCAGATGTTGCGTTGTATTCTGTTACGTCTTCAGTAGCAGCCTTTTCGCCTACAGTGAGGTTGTGGTAGTTAGGATAACTTGTTACGGTAACTACGTCGTTGGCTGATTTTACCGGAATCTGCAGGATGGTTCCTGCGTTAAATTGTACATCAGTTGTTCTGCCCTTCAACTTGCCTTGTGTAGCGTTGACGTGCATGGTGATGCCTTCTACGGTAGAAGCGAGGTCGCCCTCTTTACCTTGGAAGTTAGCAGCTGTGTTGATACCTTCAGGAAGATTTTTCTGAAAGTCCCAAACAGCAGTGACATTTTGTGCCTTTGC
>CAVBFV010000443.1:0-4033 GCA_963594575.1 Lachnospiraceae bacterium
CAGAAATGAGGATGGTGTTTCAGATTGAAAGTACCAATCAGAACGCCGCCCTGAATGAGATTTATATGACGTGGCGCTATGCGCCGAACCCGGCAACGAAAGAAACGGCGGAAGGCCTTCTGGACAAGCTCCGCCTACTGTCGGATCAGGAGTGCATGGATTTGATCCACAAGGTGCAGGCCGAATACCGTCTGCCGGAGAAAGCCCGCACCATCGGGAAAATGCTGGCAGAGGCCAGACAGCAATCCGGAGCGCAGAAGTTATCCGGCCATGACATTATGGCTTTGGAGCGTTTCGACCCGGCGACCAGACACATGATTGTCTTTGATGTTCTTACCCATGACTCGCCTGTTGGCTAGAAGGGTGAGAAAATGCGCCTGTTCCTGACTGACGCCGGATACAGCAAGGCTTTGGAAAATCAGGAAAAGGGGCACATCAAAATCCGCAGCCATGCGAAGGTACTTTCCGGCGATCTCCACTATGACCATAAAGACCGTGAGAGGTAGCCGACTGAAAACTGTATCAAAATCAGTGGGATATCTTCTGTTTCTTCCTATGTGGCTTGCGTTCTGAACGGGGCGTGGATGTTTCCCCATGCAGGAGGCTATGGAGGCATACAGATGGGTAAACCGCTCAAAATCAACACTTTTTATTTTCACAGGAATGAGGTGCGAAGATGGCTGTTTTTCGTATTGAAAAGACCCGTGATTATACGGTCATGTCGAACCATCACTTGAAAGATCGGACACTGACCCTGAAATCCAAAGGGCTGCTGTCCATGATGTTGTCGCTCCCTGACGAGTGGAATTACACCACCAGAGGTCTTGCGGCGATCTGCCGGGAAGGTGAGGACAGCATCGGTGTGGCATTGAAGGAGCTGGAAAACCACGGGTATATCCGGTGCACCCAGCTTCGGGATGAAAAAGGCAAGATCACGGATACAGAGTATGTCATTTACGAAATGCCTCAGTGCGAACCGCCGTCAAGCCCAAGTACGCCTTTACCGGGTACGGCAAAGCCATATACGGAAAAACCGGATATTGGTATCCCGGATACGGCGGAACCGTGTACGGAAAACCCCGCACAATTAAATACTAATCAAACAAAGACTGATTTATCAAGTACGGAGATATCAAATCCTATCCCATCAAATCCCCCTACCCCCGCAGGGGCAAGGATGGGAACGGATCGGATGGGAGCCAGAGAATGTTATCGTGAAGTGATTTTGGACAACATCGAGTACAGCTATCTGGTGCAGGACAGCCATATCGACCGTGAGCAGCTTGACGAGATCGTTGACCTGATCGTGGATACCGTATGTTCTGCCCGCAAAGTCATCCGCATTGCCGGAGACGATTATCCGGCGGAGGTGGTAAAGTCCCGGTTTATGAAGCTGGACAGCTCCCATGTTCAGTATGTTATGGACTGCATGAAGGACAACACCACCTATGTCCGCAATATCAAGAAATACCTTCTGGCGGCGCTGTATAACGCCCCGACCACCATCAACAGCTATTATTCTTCCCTGGTGCAGCACGATATGTACGGGGACGGGCAAAGGTGGCGAGGCTAAATGCAGGAGGAAGTAACGCGTGGCGCCGTAACGCTCATTGTTGACGGAGCCAAGCTAAGCGAGCAAGTCTTTGAAAAGGCCATCAAAAAGTTCCTGGAGGAAATCCAGAAAAGCAAGCAGCCGAAAATATACCGGGGCAGGCAGACCTTGAAGCAGCTCGCCGGGCAGAACGCCGGTCTTGCCAATATCGAGATCAGTGACAAGAATATCAAGGCTTTCTCCCGTGTGGCGAAGAAATACCATGTGGATTTTGCCTTGAAGAAGGACACCGCCGCAGAGCAGCCCCGTTACCTGGTCTTTTTCAAAAGCCGGGACGCGGATGCCATCACAGCGGCATTTCAGGAGTTTGCCAGCCGGAAAATAGGCCGTGAGGAAAAGCCCTCCATCCGGGAGCGGCTGACCCAGGCGAAGGAACAGGCGGTGGAGAAAACGGAACACCGCACCATTGACCGGGAGAAAGTAAAGGTCAAAGATCGGAGCGTGCAGAGATGAACATGAAAAAACTGTTTTTGCTGAATCTCCCATATCTTCTGTTTGTGTATCCCTTCGATAAGCTGGCACAGGCTTTCCGGCTTGCGCCCGGTGCTGACCTTTCCGGC
The DNA here is from genome assembly GCA_963594575.1 of Lachnospiraceae bacterium. Taxonomy (GTDB): domain Bacteria; phylum Bacteroidota; class Bacteroidia; order Bacteroidales; family Bacteroidaceae; genus Prevotella. Next base: position 2,173 of record CAVBFV010000443.1, read on the forward strand.
AAGCTGCTCTCCATTGGGGACGGCTTCACGGCAGCCCTTTCCTCCCCGTGGCTCAGTTTCCATCCCACGGACCTGCTGATCGGCATAGCCGGTGCGGTGATCCTTCGCATGGCGGTCTACCTGAAAGGCAAGAACGCTAAGAAGTATCGCCACGGGATCGAGTATGGTTCTGCCCTCTGGGGTACGGCGGCAGATATCACTCCCTACATGGACAAGGACTTTTTCCAGAACATCCCCATGACGCAGACGGAACGGATTACGATGGCGAGCCGTCCAAAGCAGCCGAAGTATGCCAGAAATAAAAACATTCTGGTGATCGGCGGTTCCGGCAGCGGCAAGACGCGGTTCTTCTGTAAGCCGTCGCTGCTACAAGCTCATTCGTCCTATGTCTGCACAGCTCCGAAAGTAACCTTGCTGCCGGAGATCGGCGCTTTCCTGGAACGGAAGAAATACCGTATCAAGTGCCTCAACCTGATAAACTTCCGAAAATCCATGAAATACAATCCGCTGGCTTATATCCGATCAGAGAAAGATATCTTAAAGCTGGTGAACGACCTGATTATGAACACGAAGGGCGAAGGCGAAAAATCTTCGGAAGATTTCTGGGTCAAAGCAGAACGCCTCTATTATTCCGCACTGATCGGCTACATCTGGTACGAGGCCACGGAGGAAGAAAAGAACTTCATCACGCTTCTGGACCTTATCAATGCCAGTGAAGCCAGAGAGGACGACGAGACTTATCAAAGTCCGGTGGACCTGCTTTTTTCTCAGTTGGAGGAACGGGAGCCGAACCACTTCGCCGTCAAGCAGTACCGCAAATTCAAGATGGCGGCGGGCAAGACCTTAAAATCCATCCTCATTTCCTGTGGTGCCCGGCTTGCTCCCTTCGATATCAAGGAGCTGCGGGACCTGATGGAATATGACGAACTGGAACTGGATACCCTGGGCGACCAAAAGACGGCGCTGTTTGTGATCCTTTCGGATACGGACAGCACTTTCAATTTCGTGGCCGCCCTCATGTATAGTCAGCTTTTCAATCTGCTCTGCGACAAGGAGGATGACTTCTACGGCGGGCGGCTGCCTGTCCATGTCCGTCTGATCCTGGACGAGTTTGCCAACATCGGCCAGATACCGAACTTCGATAAGCTGATTGCCACCATCCGAAGCCGTGAAATATCGGCTTCTATTATTTTGCAGTCGCAGAGTCAGCTAAAGACCATCTACAAGGACGCGGCGGATACCATCGTCGGTAACTGTGACAGCACCTTGTTTTGGGGAGGCAAGGAGAAATCCACGCTCAAGGAGATATCGGAGCTTCTGGGGAAGGAGACCATTGATTCCTACAACCAGTCCGAAAACCGGGGCAGCCAGGTTTCCCACGGCCTCAGTTATCAGAAATTAGGAAAGGAGTTGATGACCCAGGACGAATTGGCAGTGATGGACGGCGGCAAGTGTATCTTCATGCTGCGGGGCGTGCGCCCGTTCCTTTCGGACAAGTACGATCTCACCTGGCACCCGAATTACAGATACACGGCCGACGCCGACCCTAAAAATGTCTTTGACATGGAACGGTACATGAAGAAGCAGCGTGCCGTGGTAAAACCCACGGACACCTTCGATGTGTACGAGATTGACGCAACAACTTAACCCAAAATCAAAAACATTTTTTAGGAGGATTATTTTATGGAATTTTTCAACAGCGCAGTTGGTGTTTTGCAGACTCTCGTAGTGGCCCTGGGCGCAGGTCTTGGTATCTGGGGCGTTATCAACCTTCTGGAAGGTTACGGCCAGGACAACCCTGCTTCCAAAAGCCAGGGTATGAAACAGTTGATGGCCGGCGGCGGTGTCGCCCTCATCGGCA
>CAVBFV010000444.1:0-3668 GCA_963594575.1 Lachnospiraceae bacterium
GTTAGTCGTTAAGGTTGGCTGTGTTGTGATGACACGGTCAACCTTTTTGCGTTTTCGTGCCAAAATCTTTAATTTGGCTTCCCAGAGAAGGACGTGATGTATTAGGCCATCCTACAAGCGGAATCTTTATTCACAAGGGTAGAAAAATTGTGATGAAGTAGTTAGGTTTTGTGATAAAATAAAAATAGTTTTGTTGTTTAGATGTCCTTTCACCTTTCATCTATCTTCTTGCATTTCAGATAGATGAAAGGTGAAAGGACTTTTTTGTTTCTTATAGGTGCTCTAGCCAATTCTCGGGAGTGATGATTGTTTTATCCTTCACATCGTATGTGTTTAGGAAGGAAGCAGGAAACTGAGTATTTGCTCTCTTTGGATTCCATTTCATTTCGAAGAGAGTAAACTGTCCGTCGCTTTCCTCGATGTAGTCTATCTCTTGCTGTTGGTTGGTTCGCCAGAAATAGCTGTTTACATATCTTCCTTCATACTGGTTAGCTTTTATTCTTTCGCTGATAACGAAGTTCTCCCACAAGGCACCAACATCTTGTCGAAGGGCCAAAGGCGCAAAGTTTTGCAATATGGCATTTCGGATACCATTGTCGTAAAAGTAAAACTTCTTGGCTCGTTTCAGTTCTGTGCGCAGGTTTCTGCTAAAACCATTTAGCTTGAAGATGATATAGCATTTTTCTAGCAAGTCTACATATTTTTCCACGGTTTTGCTGTCCGTACCTACTGTCTGTGCCAGCTCATTGTATGAAACTTCGCTAGTAACTTGCAGTGCTAAAGCAGTGAGTAGCTTGCTAAGCAATGCAGGTCGGCGTATACTCTCTAAGGTGAGCAAGTCCTTATAGAGATAACTATTGGACAGATTGTACAAGATGTCTTTTGCATCTTTTGTATGATTGATGACATCTGGGTATGAGCCATAGATGAGGCGATTCTCTAGTGTTTGCTTTACTGTAAGTAAGCCTTGAGATTCGAGTAATTCACCAGTGGACAATGGAAAGAGATGATACTCAAACTTTCTGCCGGTCAGTGGCTCATTGAGCTTGTTTTGTAATTCAAATGAGGAAGAGCCTGTTACCAGTAATTGTACTTCAGGGAACTTGTCGGTAATCAATTTTAGGGTTAGCCCTATGTTTTCTACTCTTTGTGCCTCGTCTATCATGACAATCTTGTGTTTGCCAATGAGCAATTTTAGTTCTTGGCTATTCACCTGGGATAGCATTTCTTTTACTTCTGGCTCATCACAGTTTAATTGCAATATAGGTTCCGTACGTTTTTCAAGTATCATTTTGAAAAGCGTACTTTTTCCTACTTGTCTGGCACCTATTATAATAATAGCTTTACCACCAAACATTCTGGCCTCTATCGTTTCTTGTAGTTTCCTTCTTATCATTTTATTCTTATGTTTAAATCTTCTGCAAAGATTATGCAAATGAGCGCAATGAAAGCTCGCTTTCAAATTGCCGAGTGCAGCTAATCTTCTGCAAAGGTAATGAAAATATTCGCTAATCCAAAAAATAACACTGTTTTTTTGGATTATAATCCGAAAATTCGTACTGATTTTTTGGATTAGGGACATTTTTGAGCTATTTTTGCCTTGTTAATAGGGTGCCATGTAACTTTAGTTTATACCCAATGTTATGGGTTGTGAAAATTCTTAATCTAGTATCTGTTGCTTGTAGCCCTAGGAGTTGATGATTGTTGTTCCAGAAGCTAATGCCTTTAACTCCTGTTCCTAATGATTGCAAGTCCTAGAATCGCATATCTTTTGGCGACCGCCAAAAGAACTACGGAAGGCATTCTTCTCACTATTACTTACGTCACTTGTAGGCATCAAGCCCTACGCTTGTAATCATTCAGTACTGGGAGGGCAGGTAACAAACCTGCCCTCCCAGTGCATTTTGATACGTTTGATAAAGTATTTGATATATGGCGCAAAGCCTATGTCGGATTATTCTTGTAATTTTGCAACGAATAAACAATTTAATCATATACGTATGAAAAAGAAAAATATCCAGACCCCCGTTTTATCAATGGCCATTGCTGCATGTATGATATCTCATCAGCAAAATGCGCGGGGCAGAGAAAAACCGTCCCTGCAAAATGATTCCGTGCCTTATGTAACCATGCCGGACGTTTCCCCTAAACTCACCACAGGAGATGGAAATCCCCTGCTGGATTTTATGTTTACAGCGGATCCAACTGCAGTAGAATATAATGGCAGAATTTATGTGTACGCAACAAACGATCAGCAACAATATGATTCAATAGGCGGTTACGGAAAAAACTCCTACGAATACATCAAATCTCTGGTGATGATGTCTTCCGATGACATGACAAACTGGACCTATCACGGAATTATTAAAACAGACAGCATCGCCCCATGGATACAAACATCATGGGCACCGTCGATCGCAAAACGTGAGGAAGCGGACGGCAAGACTCACTTCTACCTCTATTTCTCCAATAGCGGGGGTGGAACCGCAGTGTTGACATCCACATCCCCCATAGGACCGTGGTCAAGCCCGCTGAATCATAGTTTGGTAGACACAAACACTCCCGGCATAGCAGGAGAATGCAAAGCCGCTTTCGATCCGGGTGTAGTCATCGATGACAAAGGAAAAGGTTGGCTGACAGTAGGCGGAGGATGTGCTCGCATTATGCGTTTGGGAAAAGACATGATTAGTGTGGATGGCCCGATAAAGCCCATCAGGGCTCCCCATCATTTCGAAGCTAACGAATTAAACTACATCAACGGCACATACGTTTATACTTATAACATAGATTGGCAAGATTTTAGCGACTGGCCTCTCCAGACAGAGAAACCAACCACCTGTTGCATGAGTTACATGACTAGCAAAACTCCGCTGGTAACCAAAAGTTGGAAATACCAGCACAACTATATGAAAAACCCTGGAGATTATGGATTTGACTACAGCAACAATCATACACATCTACACAAATTCCGCGGAAAATGGTATGTATTCTATCACACAATGAGTTTGCAACATAGTTTCAATACAACAGCTGGTTTTCGTAATGTTTGTGTCGATGAAATACGAGTTGACGAGAATACTGTGAATATCCACATGGGTAATCAGACTCTGAAAGGCGTAAAACAGATACAGCCTATGAATCCGTTCATCATCGAGCAGGCCGAAACCACAGCAGCCACACAAGGTGTCAAGTTCACAAATGGAAAAAGCATCGGGGACATGTATGCCGTTACCGTTCCCAACAAGACTGGCATCATTGCTGTCAGAGGTGTGGAATTCAACAAAGTACCTTCCAGTCTGGAAATTAAGGCATCCGGAAACGGAATCATAGAAGTCCGCCGGGATAGGCCGGACGGAGAAGTCATAGCTTCAATCAAAGTCGGTACCCCGCAAATGAAACTCATAGAATCCCAACTTCAAAAGAATATGACAGGCACAATGGACCTCTGTTTTGTCCTAAAAGGAAACAATATCACATTCGACGAATGGAAGTTCAAATAATAACTTCCTGATGACAAGGAGGGTGCATTGCCCATTATGATGCACTCTCCTTAACTTCCTGTACGTATCCCGCGCTGAGGAGACTTTGCATGGAAACTGTGCTATCGTTGGATTCTCTTGTTTGTTTTTGCAACACTAAGATAAGTGAATTCTTCGACATGGCAAAAT
>CAVBFV010000445.1:0-3515 GCA_963594575.1 Lachnospiraceae bacterium
AAAAAATTTATCACTTGTGATGGTAACACAGCTGCCGCTCATGTAAGCTATATGTTTACAGAGGTTGCTGCCATCTACCCTATCACTCCATCATCACCAATGGCGGAGCATGTAGATGAATGGGCTGCCAAAGGTCGTAAGAACCTTTTCGGTCAGCGAGTTTCTATCCAGGAAATGGAATCAGAGGCTGGTGCTGCCGGTGCAGTTCACGGTTCTCTCCAGGCTGGTGCCTTGACTTCAACTTACACTGCTTCTCAGGGTTTGTTGTTGATGATTCCTAACATGTACAAGATTGCTGGTGAGTTGCTCCCTTGCGTGTTCAACGTATCAGCTCGTACATTGGCTTCTCACTCTCTTTGTATCTTCGGTGACCACCAGGACGTTATGGCTTGTCGTCAGACTGGCTTCGCTATGTTCTGCTCAGGTTCTGTTCAGGAGGTAATGGACCTCTCTGCAGTTCCTCACTTGGCTACATTGGAGACAAAGGTTCCTTTCATTAACTTCTTCGACGGTTTCCGTACTTCTCACGAGTACCACAAGATCGAGGAGATGGATATGGAAGACATCCGTCCATTGGTTAAGGAAGAGTTCATCGAGGACTTCCGTAACCGTGCTTTGACTCCTGAGCGTCCTGTTACTCGCGGTACCGCTGAGAACCCAGAGACATTCTTCACTCACCGTGAGGCTTGCAACCCTTACTACGATGCAATCCCTGAGGTTGTAGAGAAGTACTGCCAGGAGATGACTAAGATCACTGGTCGTGAGTATCACCTCTTCAACTACTATGGTGCTGAGGATGCTGAGAACATCATCATCCTGATGGGTTCTGCTACAGAGCCAGCTCGCGAGGCTATCGACTACTTGAACAAGCAGGGCAAGAAGGTTGGTATGGTTGCAGTTCACCTCTTCCGTCCATTCTCTGTTGACTTCTTGAAGAAGACTATCCCAGCTACAGTTAAGCGTATCGCTGTTCTCGACCGTACTAAGGAGCCAGGTGCAGAGGGTGAGCCATTGTACCTCGACGTTAAGTCAGCTCTCTACGATGACGAGCGCAAGCCATTGATCGTTGGCGGTCGCTACGGTCTCGGTTCTTCTGATACAACTCCAGCTAAGATTGTTGCTGTATTCAAGAACCTCGAGTTGCCACAGCCAAAGAACCACTTCACTGTAGGTATCGTTGATGACGTTACATTCACTTCTCTCCCAGAAGAGGAGGAGATTCCAATGGGTGGCGACGACTTGTTCGAGGCTAAGTTCTATGGTTTGGGTGCTGACGGTACTGTTGGTGCTAACAAGAACTCAGTTCAGATCATCGGTAACAATACCAACAAGTATTGCCAGGCATACTTCTCTTACGACTCTAAGAAGTCTGGTGGTTTCACCTGCTCTCACTTGCGTTTCGGCGACAGCCCTATCCACAGTGCTTATCAGGTAAATACTCCTAACTTCGTAGCTTGCCACGTACAGGCTTACCTCCACATGTACGATGTAACACGTGGTTTGCGTAAGAACGGTTTCTTCCTGTTGAACACTATCTTCGACGGCGAGGAGTTGGTTAACTTCATCCCTAACAAGGTAAAGCGTTACTTCGCTAAGAACAACATCACAGTTTACTATATCAACGCAACTAAGATTGCTCAGGAGATTGGTCTCGGTAACCGTACCAACACCATCCTCCAGTCTGCATTCTTCCGTATCACAGAGGTTATTCCTTTGGATCTCGCTGTAGAGCAGATGAAGGCATTCATCGTTAAGTCTTACTCTAAGAAGGGTCAGGACGTTGTTGACAAGAACTTCGGCGCTGTTGACCGTGGTGGTGAGTACAAGCAGTTGACAGTAGATCCAGCTTGGGCTAACCTCGCTGACGATGAGGCTAAGGAGGATAACGCTCCAGCATTCGTTAAGGAGCTCGTTCGTCCTATCAACGGCCAGGCAGGTGACCTCTTGAAGGTTTCTGACTTCGTTAAGCACGACACAGTAGACGGTACATGGCAGAACGGTACTTCAGCATTCGAGAAGCGTGGTGTTGAGGCATTCGTACCAGTATGGAACGTAGAGAACTGTATCCAGTGTAACAAGTGTTCATTCGTTTGTCCTCACGCAGCTATCCGTCCATTCGTATTGACAGATGAGGAGCTCGCAGGCATCGAGGGTCTCGAGACTCAGGATGTTAAGGCCCCTAAGGCTTTGGCTGGAATGCACTTCCGCATCGAGACTTCAGTACTCGACTGTCTTGGTTGTGGTAACTGTGCTGACGTCTGCCCAGGTAAGAAGGGTGAGAAGGCGTTGACAATGGTTCCATTCAACGTAGACGCAGAGGATATGGTCAAGGAAGCAGCTAACTGGGAGTACCTCGTACACAAGGTAGCTTCTAAGCAGGATCTCGTTGACATCAAGCAGAGCCCTAAGAACTCTCAGTTCGCTCAGCCATTGTTCGAGTTCTCTGGTGCTTGCTCTGGTTGTGGTGAGACTCCATACGTTAAGTTGATTTCTCAGCTCTTCGGTGATCGTCAGATGATTGCTAACGCTACTGGTTGTTCTTCTATCTACTCAGCTTCTATCCCATCTACTCCATATACAAAGAACGCTAAGGGTCAGGGTCCTGCATTCGACAACTCATTGTTCGAGGACTTCTGCGAGTTCGGTCTCGGTATGGTAATGGGTAACAAGAAGATGAAGGAGCGCATCGCTCACTTGCTCGAGGAGGCTAAGGCTAACGAGCATGTTCCTGCTGAGTTCGTAGCAGCTGCTGACAAGTGGGTTGCTAACATGAACGATTCTGAGGGTTCTAAGGAGGCTGCTGCAGAGTTGAAGCCTCTCATCGCTGCTTGCGCTGAGAAGGGTTGCCCTATCTGCAAGGAGCTCAAGACTTTGGATCACTACCTCGTTAAGCGTTCACAGTGGATCATCGGTGGTGATGGTGCTTCTTATGATATCGGTTACGGTGGTCTCGACCACGTATTGGCTTCTGGTGAGGATGTTAACATCTTGGTACTCGATACTGAGGTTTACTCTAACACTGGTGGTCAGTCTTCTAAGTCTACTCCACTCGGTGCTATCGCACAGTTCGCTGCTCAGGGTAAGCGTATCCGCAAGAAGGATCTCGGTTTGATGCAGACTACATACGGTTACATCTACGTAGCTCAGGTAGCTATGGGTGCTGACAATGCTCAGACATTGAAGGCTATCCGCGAGGCTGAGGCTTATCCAGGTCCATCACTCATCATCGCTTACGCACCATGTATCAACCACGGTTTGAAGCGTAAGGGCGGTATGGGGCGTTCACAGCACGAGGAAGAGTTGGCTGTTGAGTGCGGTTACTGGCACTTGTGGCGTTACAACCCACTCTTGGCTGATGAGGGTAAGAACCCATTCACACTCGACTCAAAGGCTCCAAACTGGGAGAACTTCCGCGACTTCCTGCTCGGTGAGGTTCGTTACCTCTCTGTACAGAAGGCATTCCCTAAGGAGGCTGATGAGCTCTTCTCTCAGGCAGAGAAGATGGCTAAGCTCCG
>CAVBFV010000446.1:0-3431 GCA_963594575.1 Lachnospiraceae bacterium
GCGATAGACTCGTTCTTAGGACAAACAGCCTCGCAAGCACGAGTGTTTGTACAGTTACCGAATCCGAGCTCATCCATACGTGCAATCATCTTCTTAGCACGGGCAGCAGCCTCTACACGACCCTGTGGGAGAAGTGCCAACTGGCTAACCTTTGAGCTGACGAAGAGCATTGCAGAACCATTCTTACATGCAGCAACACAAGCACCGCAACCGATACATGTAGCGCAATCCATTGCCTCGTCTGCATTCTCCTTAGGAATCAGGATAGCGTTAGCATCCTGAGCCTGACCTGTACGAATGCTGGTGTAACCACCTGCCTGGATGATCTTGTCGAATGCTGAACGGTCTACCATACAGTCCTTGATGATAGGGAAACCAGCAGAACGCCAAGGCTCAACGGTGATAACATCGCCATCGTTGAAACGACGCATGTAGAGCTGACATGTTGTAGCACCACGCTCAGTCTTACCGTGAGGTGTACCATTAATATAGAGAGAGCACATACCGCAGATACCCTCGCGGCAGTCGTGGTCGAAGACGAAAGGCTCCTGACCTGACTCGATGAGCTCCTCGTTCAAGATGTCGAGCATCTCGAGGAATGAGGTATCATCTGGGATGTTCTTCATCTCGTGTGTATCGAAGTGACCCTGTGCTGTAGGACCGTCCTGCTTCCAATACTTAACTGTGAAACTTATATTTCTTGCCATTGTCTTGTTCGCTTTTTAATTCTTGTAATTTCTTGTCTGTACCTTAATTGCCTCATACTCGAGAGGTTCCTTGTTGAGCACTGGAGCAGTTGTATCGTTGCCCTGATACTCCCAGCAACCTACGTAGAAGAAGTTCTCATCATCACGCTTAGCCTCGCCTTCCTCTGTCTGGTACTCCTCACGGAAGTGACCACCACAGCTCTCGTTGCGGTGCAATGCATCGTAAGCGATCAACTCGCCCATCAAGATGAAGTCACGCAAGTGGATAGCCTTATCCAACTCTACGTTCAAGCCTTCCTTCTTGCCAGGGATGAAGAGGTTCTTGTTGAATTCCTCGCGGAGAGCCTTCATCTTCTTCAAGCCTTCCTCAAGACCTTCCTTGGTACGACCCATACCTACGTGCTCCCAAAGGATGTGACCCAACTCCTTGTGGATAGAATCTACAGAGCGCTTGCCCTGGATACCCATCAGACGGTCGATTTCCTTCTGAACACCTGCCTCTGCCTCTGCGAACTCTGGGAGATCGGTAGAGAGCTTTGGCCACAATGCCTGGTCAGCCAGGTAGTTCTGGATGGTGTATGGCAATACGAAGTAACCGTCAGCCAAACCCTGCATCAAAGCAGATGCACCAAGACGGTTAGCACCGTGGTCAGAGAAGTTACACTCACCAATAGCGAAGAGACCAGGGATAGTGGTCATCAACTCGTAGTCAACCCAGATACCACCCATTGTATAGTGGATAGCAGGGAAGATCATCATTGGGTTGTAGTACTTCACGCCGTTAATCTCGTTAGCCAACTCACCTGGGTTAACGTCAGTAATCTCCTCATACATATCGAAGAGGTTGCCATAACGCTGAAGGATAACGTCGATACCGAGACGGTTGATAGACTCAGAGAAGTCGAGGAATACGGCAAGACCAGTGTTGTTGACACCGAAGCCCTTGTCGCAACGCTCCTTAGCTGCACGAGAAGCCACGTCACGAGGAACCAGGTTACCGAATGCTGGGTAACGGCGCTCCAAGTAGTAGTCGCGGTCTTCCTCAGGAATATCAGAACCCTTCTTTGTACCAGCCTGCAATGCCTTAGCATCCTCAATCTTCTTAGGAACCCAGATACGACCATCGTTACGGAGTGACTCTGACATCAAAGTCAACTTACTCTGGTTTGTACCGTGAACAGGGATACATGTAGGGTGAATCTGAACGTAAGATGGGTTAGCGAAGTCAGCACCCTTGCGGTAGCACTGGATAGCTGCTGTACAGTTACAACCCATAGCGTTTGTAGAGAGGAAGTAAGCGTTACCATAACCACCGGTAGCGATAACTACGGCGTTGGCAGAGAAACGCTCCAACTTACCTGTAATCAAATTCTTAGCGATGATACCACGAGCGTGACCGTCAACGATCACAATATCCTCCATCTCGTAACGGGTGAAGAGCTTAACCTTACCTGCCTCAACCATGCGGCTCAAAGAAGAGTAAGCACCGAGGAGGAGCTGCTGACCTGTCTGACCCTTAGCATAGAATGTACGAGATACCTGAGCACCACCGAAAGAACGGTTAGCCAACATACCACCGTACTCACGAGCGAAAGGAACGCCCTGAGCTACGCACTGGTCGATGATGTCGTTGCTCACCTCAGCCAAACGGTAAACGTTAGCCTCACGAGCACGGTAGTCACCACCCTTTACTGTATCGTAGAACAGACGGTAAACAGAGTCACCATCATTCTGATAATTCTTAGCTGCATTGATACCACCCTGTGCTGCGATAGAGTGAGCACGACGTGGAGAGTCCTGGATGCAGAAGTTCAAGATATTGAAGCCCATCTCGCCGAGAGAAGCAGCAGCAGAAGCACCTGCCAAACCTGTACCTACAACGATAACGTCGAGCTTTAACTTATTCTTTGGGTTAACCAAACGCTGGTGAGCCTTATAGTTGGTCCACTTCTCAGCAACTGGTCCTTCAGGTATTCTAGAATTTAATGTTTTTGCCATAATCTTTTTTAATACTTAAATGATTACACGAATTATGCGCAGCACAAAGATGGAGCGCAACCGAAAGCGAATGCCAATACAACTACGATGAAGAGGAGAAGCAGGATGGTAGAGTAAATCATACCGATCATCTTCCAACGGCAGAACCAAGTCTTACCGCTCCAACCGAGAGTCTGAATAGCACTCCAGAAACCGTGAGTGAGGTGGAACCAAAGAGCTACCAACCAGATGATGTAGAGAACTACGAATACTGGGTTAGCGAAGGTGTCCTGAATGAATGCGAAGCCGTCTGCTGGGCTGTGGCCGAAGCTTGTACCCAAGAGCTCTGCAAACATCATGTTGTACCAGAAATTGAAGAGGTGAAGCAACAAACCGAGAACGATGATGATACCGAGCACCAACATGTTCTGGCTAGCCCACTCTACCTTCTCTGGCTTTGATGTTACCTCGTAACGCTGGTTACCACGAGCACGACGGTTCTGTGCTGTCAGGATGAAAGCGTAAACGATGTGACAAACTGCCAAAGCTGCCAAACCTAAGGTTGCAACTACGGCGTACCAATTTGCACCCAAAGCTCCACAAATCATGTCATAAGCCTTTCCTGAGAAAAGCGCAACCACATTCATGCAACCATGGAATGTCAAGAATAGAATAAGTGCAATACCAGTTACTGACATCACTACCTTTCTACCAATAGATGAATTGATTAACCACATAAATGATTGA
>CAVBFV010000447.1:0-3197 GCA_963594575.1 Lachnospiraceae bacterium
AACGACTCTATATCGTACTTCATACTTATACATTGACCAAGAATTCCTTGCTTGCTCAGTTCCCATGTCCCAGTACACAAACTACCATATTTTATACCGTCATCATCTATTGTACGCATCTCTGTAAACTCCCCATTTTTATTGAATTGGTACATAATAGTAACATCATCTGTTGACAATTCTTTCCAACTGCCATCCATCTTTGACATGGTGAGTTCGCGACTATCTATACTAAGTATTTCATATCCCAAGAAAGCAAAGGCAATAATGGCAACGGCAACAAGTCCCCAAGTTATTCGCTTAGCCAATCTCTTAGAAACAGATACTCCATATCCGGTGTCAACAACCTCATCATCACCATCGGTTGTTGCATCTTCAGGTTCTGGTGCAGGCTCAGCCACAGGCTTGCTTTCAAGTTTAGAAACTGCAGGAGCTAACTTTTCTTCTTTGTCATCAGCAATGATGACTTCAGAATTTTCAAGCCACTCACCGCAATACTTACACTTCTTGGCTGCTGCAAGAATCATTTCGCCACAATAAGGGCAACGCTTCATTTCTTTTTTTTCCATAATCCTATCTTTTTTAAAGTTAATGTTCAGTTTTGGTTAACCATGGAAGGTAAAATACAGTTTTCTCAAGAACGAGTAGACTCCATAAGCAATTGCCGTAGCCAGTGCTACCGAATGTGGTTTAACTATCGAGTCAGAGAACAACGCTTGCATGATAAGGGCACTTATGCCAAGTCCTGCGACAAAAGCAATGATACAAAAAATAAATTTAACAAATAAGGGAAGTGACTCTTCTTCATCATCATCTTCTTCAATATCTTCTATCTCATCATCCTTTGAAGACAATTCAAAAGCAATCGCGTCACCAGATGTTCTTAGCCCTGTTTCCGCTATAGATTTAGAAGTCTTTTGCCGTTTTTCATAATCATCAATATTCTCATGACATACTGGGCAAACGACAGCATCTGCATCTATCTCTTCTCCACACACCGGACACTCTTTGGTCTTCTTGGCTTCTGGCCGTGGCTCATCGAGCCATTCGCCACAATATCTACACTTCTTGGCTATGGCCAAGATGGTCTCCCCACAATAGGGGCAAGTCTTTGTTTCGTTTTCTGTCATAGTTTGATATTTTTATTCTGTTATTCTTTTACGAAAGGTAATAATATCTCTATCGTCATATTTCCATTCCATCTTGGTTGGAGAGACAGAGAGAATGTCAACGTCACCATTTATGTCATCTATTTCGTATTTAAACTCACGTTCCAGTTCTTTCTCTAAGGCCAACCGGTTGGAGGCACTGGCAAGATAAGCATTCAAGAACAAGTTGGCATAGCTGTTACTGGAAGACACATCGTCCACCCTTGTTATCAAGCTGTTAGGGTCGATATCGAGCGTCATGATTTCTGCTACGGCATCCCATGTACCTTTCATCTTCATGGTCATTGTGACATTGACGTCATAGCCTTCTATCTGCTCTGTTCCTTTCAACTGCAATTCTATCACCATATTATCGTCTTCCTTGAGCATCAGTTTCAAGGTACCATCGTAGCCATCTTCCTCCTCGATGTCGGTTACCCAAGTGCCAAGATAGGGAGTGGGGTTATAACATCCACAAAAGGTAAATAACATTATGAGCAGCAAAACATAGGTTCGTATTCGTTTATCCATAGTTTTATCATTTAGAATGTTATGAATGTTGCGTGGTGAAATGCAAGGTTACCTCATCGCCTTCGATGGTACCAGTCATCTTGCCGTCACTCACAATATCCAATGACACCGACGAGCTGCCATTGGCAAAGGTCATCTCCAAGTGGTTGCCCGAAAGGCATCCCGACAAGTCATCAAAACGTTGATGAGCAAGACTTATCAGTTCGCCTAGAACGACTCCCCAAAACGCTATATTCAGATAGCGTGAATGATTGTATATTACTATATTCATTATTTTCAAGTTTAAATATCTACTTCAAATGGACATGCATTAATCTTCATAAGCCTCTATTAGCTTTATGTTATCACGTTCTATTTTACTCAATTCTTTAGTAACATTTCTACTTATCGGTGTGTACCAATCATACTGACTAAAGTATTGTCTAAGATCATCACTCTTGAAAATATACCCATGACGAGCAAAGATATAGTTACGCATTATACGCAATTCACTGCTGCTTTTATTTTCCAAATCTTCTGGTTCTGCATACCGCATACACAACCAAGCATATTCGTCATCATTTGAGTCAACATTTGTAGTTGTCACACTTTCATCAGGACCATCTGATTCTGCAATATCCTCCTGATTATTTACAGCCATTGTATCAACAGACAATGTATCTTCACCCTCCATCTTTAGGTCTGGAGAACTCATCTTGGACGGATATTCCTGCCACATCTTAATTGTGTCAAACATATATGGCAAACCTTGTGAATAGCCAAAGACGATTAATAATGAACAAACAACAATGGCAATATAATCTATAGGCTTCGCTTTTGATGTTCCACATTCCAAATTTCCAGACTTACAGAGTTTTATAACCAAAATAAGAGGACCAATATATGGAATAAACAGACTAAGAACCCACTTCCTAGAAAGTTCTGCATCACGTAAACGTCTTACATACAAAGCCAAAGAAGGAATGATTATCGCCAGCTCTACAACTAAAAGCACTAACGAGATTTGCAATAGTGTACGGGACGAATCTAAAAAAGTCACATGTTTATCTACCAATAAAAATGCAAGTCCAAAAATAGCATTAGTAAAGAGCGCAGTCCAAAGCATACAAATCCAAAAATGCTTACGCCCTATAGATGACTTGAAATCACAATAATGCTTGATGAACGGTTGATAGAAGAAATACTCTATCCAACCTGGGATATTCTCTTCCAACTCTTCATCAACATTATTAACTCCCTTGTCTTCTATGTTCGACTTCGCCAAATCCACAGAAGAAGCAAATGGAGGCCTCACTTGTGCTGTTTCTTTTGTTAAAGGTTTGTCCAACCATTCACCACAATAACGACATTTTTTAGCTACAGCTAATATTGTTTCACCACAATAAGGGCATCGTTTCATTTCTCGATCCATAGTTACATGTTTTAAATTCTTAATTTCGGGGACAAAGATAGTTATTCTATTTGAAACTATCAAGTCCATAATGGTTCATAAGCGAAATTTCTTGATTTCGGCTTAAC
>CAVBFV010000448.1:0-3039 GCA_963594575.1 Lachnospiraceae bacterium
GACACCGACCGATCTGACTGGTTCAGTATACCATAACTGGTCTACTTTGTCCAGTGTTTGTAGAAGGACGTGCCTTCAAAACTGAATAATCACTGCTCACATTTTTTCGTTGACTCTCTGAGTCTCAAGCGAATTGTGGTCAAGCCCTCGACCTATTAGTACACGCTTGCTGAATGGATCACTCCACTTACACATCGTGCCTATCAACCTTGTAGTCTTCAAGGGGTCTTACTTGTTTGAAACAATGGGATATCTTATCTTTGGGTCGGCTTCACGCTTAGATGCTTTCAGCGTTTATCCGATCCGTACGTAGTTGCCCAGCTATGCTCCTGGCGGAACAACTGGTGCGCCAGAGGTACGTCCGTCCCGGTCCTCTCGTACTAGGGACAGCTCCCATCAAATATCCTGCGCCCACGACAGATAGGGACCGAACTGTCTCACGACGTTCTGAACCCAGCTCGCGTACCGCTTTAATTGGCGAACAGCCAAACCCTTGGGACCGAATACAGCCCCAGGATGCGATGAGCCGACATCGAGGTGCCAAACCTCCCCGTCGATGTGGACTCTTGGGGGAGATCAGCCTGTTATCCCCAGGGTAGCTTTTATCCGTTGAGCGATGGCATTTCCACTCACATACCACCGGATCACTAACTCCAACTTTCGTTACTGCTCGACCCGTCAGTCTCGCAGTTAGGCTCGCTTCTGCGTTTGCACTCTTTTGCTTGATTTCCGTTCAAGCTGAGCGAACCTTTGAACGCCTCCGTTACTCTTTAGGAGGCGACCGCCCCAGTCAAACTGCCCACCTAACAATGTCCCCCGACTCGATTCAGAGCCGCAGGTTAGAATTCCAATATCGCAAGGATGGTATCCCAACGGCCTCTCCGCCAGCGCCAAAGCACTGGTTTCCCAGAGTCCCATCTATCCTGTGCATGCAACATCGAAACCCAATATTAGGCTACAGTAAAGCTCCATGGGGTCTTTCCGTCTTGTCGCGGGTAACCGGCATCTTCACCGGTACTACAATTTCGCCGGGCGGGCTGTTGAGACAGTGCCCAAATCATTACGCCTTTCATGCGGGTCAGAACTTACCTGACAAGGAATTTCGCTACCTTAGGACCGTTATAGTTACGGCCGCCGTTCACTGGGGCTTCGATTCAATGCTTGCACATCTCCTCTTAACCTTCCAGCACCGGGCAGGCGTCAGCTCGTATACGTCATCTTTCGATTTAGCACAAACCTGTGTTTTTGGTAAACAGTTGCTTGGGCCGATTCTCTGCGGCTCCATCTCTGGAGCACCCCTTCTCCCGAAGTTACGGGGTCAATTTGCCGAGTTCCTTAACAACCCTTCTCCCGTTGGCCTTAGAATCTTCTTCCTACCTACCTGTGTCGGTTTGCGGTACGGGCACCTCAGAAATACACACAGCTTTTCTCGCCATCTTCCATCCCAGACTTCGGTACTAATTTCCCTCGATCTCTACCGGAACCAACACCCGGCTCTGAGACTTCAAATGTGTCCCTGTGCTTAACTCTTTTGGTGGTGACGGAATCTCTACCGTCTGTGCATCGGCTACGCCGTTAGGCCTCACCTTAGCTCCCGACTAACCTGGAGCGGACGAACCTTCCTCCAGAAACCTGAGGCTTTCGGCCATGCAGATTCTCACTGCATTCGCGCTACTCATTCCGGCATTCTCACTTCTATACACTCCACAGCCGCTTACGCTACTGTTTCTCCGCGTATACAACGCTCCCCTACCCAATCCATTGCTGGATTGCCTAAGCTTCGGTGTCAGGTTTAGCCCCGTTAAATTCTCCGCGCAAAGACGCTCGACCAGTGAGCTATTACGCACTCTTTGAATGAGTGGCTGCTTCTGAGCCAACATCCTGGTTGTCTGCGTATCTTCACATCGTTTTCCACTTAACCTGACTTTGGGACCTTAGCTGTAGATCTGGGCTGTTTCCCTTTTGACAATGACATTTATCTGACACTGTCTGACTCCCAAGCATCAATATTCTGGCATTCTGAGTTTGATAAGCTTCGCTAACCTCTCGGCCGCTAGGCTATTCAGTGCTTTACCTCCAGGTATCTAACTTGAGGCTAGTCCTAAAACTATTTCGGGGAGAACCAGCTATCTCCGGGTTCGATTGGAATTTCTCCGCTACCCACAGTTCATCCGCCGCCTTTTCAACGGAGGTCGGTTCGGTCCTCCATGGAATTTTACTTCCACTTCAACCTGACCATGGGTAGGTCACCCGGTTTCGGGCCCATTATATGCAACTTAACGCCCTTTTCAAACTCGCTTTCGCTTCGGCTCCAGACCTTAAGTCCTTAACCTTGCTGCATACAATCGCTCGCCGGACCGTTCTACAAAAAGTACCCTATCACGCATTGACGCGCTCTAGGTGCTTGTAGGCACAGGGTTTCAGGTTCTCTTTCACTCCCCTCCCGGGGTGCTTTTCACCTTTCCTTCACAGTACTATACGCTATCGGTCACTGGGTAGTATTTAGGGTTGGAGGGTGGTCCCCCCATCTTCCGACCAGGTTTCACGTGTCTGGCCGTACTCTGGAACTTGCTCGGCTCTTGTCGTTTTCACCTACGTGGTTCTCACACTCTCTGACCGGCCTTCCCATGCCGTTCGGTTAACAACTTAAGTCTTAAATGCGCTCCGTACCCCGGAAGTCTTTCGACTCCCGGTTTGCCCTCTTCCGCGTTCGCTCGCCACTACTTACGGAATCTCGTTTGATGTCTCTTCCTCGCCCTACTTAGATGTTTCAGTTCAGGCGGTTCCCCCGATACACCTATTTTGAAGTTCAGTGTAACGTACCTGAGTATGAACCCAGGTGAGTTTCCTCATTCAGAGATCTCCGGATCAATGCTTATTTGCAGCTCCCCGAAGCTTATCGCAGCTTATCACGTCTTTCATCGGCTCCCAGTGCCAAGGCATTCGCCCTGCGCCCTTGTTCGCTTGACCTTTCAAACGTTCTCTTGGAACATTTGGTATCCTCTTGATTCTCTCTTGCCAACGAAGATTATTGTTACC
>CAVBFV010000449.1:0-2952 GCA_963594575.1 Lachnospiraceae bacterium
CCATCTCATTCAATCCCTTTTTCACCGAGGATAAGGTCTTTGACATCGAGAAGCGAGAGAGCATCAAGACATTGCTCCTGACGCTTTGGAAGAAGGACAACGAGCCTGCCACACGAGCGGAAGAGGTTGCTTTGTCGAATGCCGTGTCGCTCTACATCGGTAAACTGAAAGAGGAAAGCGACATCGTTCCATGCTTCAATACCTTCTATGAGTTTGTGGGAACGGAATACCGCAAGGTGCTGGAAGAAAAGAAAGTCCGTGAGAAAGATTTTGATATAGACGGATTCCTCAACGTGCTGGAACCTTACTACAAGGGTGGCGAATACGACTATCTGCTGAACTCAGACAAGGAACTTGACCTGCTGCACAAGCGGTTCATCGTTTTCGAGATTGATTCCATCAAGGGTGCGCCCGTCAAGGCTGCATAAATAACTATTCCATTAGCAAGGAATTAGGCAAGTGTACATTGAAAAGACCTATCATCCGCCTACTTATCCATTCAACGAAAGACGATGGGGAGTGTAGCATGTAGGAAATCCATAAGTCAATCAGCTATCAGATTGCGACTGAATGGTGGGATGAAAAGATAGACAAAGGATAAAATCTATACTGATTGAATGATAGTCCAAGCGGTATCTGCGCGTACCTGCAACGTAAGATAGCTAAACTCGTTGTATCGTGACACTCATTTTCCAGTCTTTGAGGAGAACAGAGCATGTACTTGTCACGACGCATCTGCAATAAGCAGAAAAGGACGAAAGTCATATCCTCCTGTCTATCAGGCAAGAGTTATTATGCAAGCAAACGGGGATTGCCTAAATCGGAAAGCCACTTGTAAGGCTATGAGGTGCAGACCTCTGAATATCTGACAAGGCAACGGAGCCTCCGTAGTAGTCCGAGCAGGATAATGACCTGCACATGGCAAAGGGAGGCAGTTAATTCTTTTAATACAATTAATGAAAAATGTGTGAGACATTATGAGAAATTCAGAAAGAGTATTAAACAGTCTGGCTATACACAGCCGACAACCGAACTATAAATTTGAGCGGCTTTACCGCCTGCTCTTCAATGAACAGATGTACTATGCTGCCTATCAGCGCATTTATGCAAAGGAGGGTAACATGACCAAGGGGGCAGACAACGCCACCATTGACCACATGAGTATATCACGCATTGAAAAACTGATAATTTCGTTGAAAGACGAGTCATATCAGCCCATACCGTCAAGGAGAGTTTATATTCCCAAGAAGAATGGGAAGAAACGACCTCTTGGCATACCCACATTCAATGACAAACTTCTGCAAGAAGTTGTCAGAATGATTTTGGAAGCGATATATGAAGGTAGCTTTGACAACAATTCCCATGGTTTTAGACCCAAGCGAAGTTGTCATACAGCCTTGCAACAAATTCAAAAGTCATTCAATGGGACACGTTGGTTCATAGAAGGGGACATCAAAGGCTTCTTTGACAATATCAATCATAACACATTGATAGACATTTTAAGGAAGCGAATTGACGATGAGCGTTTTCTTCGATTGATACGCAAGTTCCTCAATGCGGGATTTATTGAAAATTGGGTATTCAACAAAACATATAGTGGCACGCCACAAGGTGGAATAATCAGCCCGATATTGGCAAACATCTACCTTGACCAACTTGACACTTATATGCGTGAATACATCCAAAAATTCAACAAGGGCAAGGAAAGAGCAGACAATCCCGAAAGGGTGAAATTTGAGTACGGCAAAAGTCGTGCAGTGTTGAAACTCAAAGCGGTAACAGACAGGGAAGAGCGCAAATTCATAGTCAAAGAAATAAAACACTTTGATAAGGAAAGAGCAAAAATTCCTTGTGGTGTGGATATGGATGCAAATTTCAGACGCCTAAAATATGTACGGTATGCAGATGATTTTCTGTGTGCTGTCATTGGAACAAAGAAAGAGGCGGAAGCCATCAAGCAGGACATCAAAAAGTTCCTTGCCGAGAAGCTTTCGCTTGAACTTTCAGATGAGAAGACACTCATTACACATGGAAGAAAGTCTGCAAAGTTCCTCGGCTATGAAATCTATATCCGCAAATCTGTATTGACCAAGAGAAACAAGGCTGGCAGATTGACAAGACCCTTTAATAATAAGGTGTACTTGAAGATGCCGACGCAAGTGATTAGAAAGAAACTCCTTGACTATGGTGCATTGGAGATAAAGATGCACAATGGAAAGGAGTTTTACAAGCCTAAGCACCGACCATATCTCATCAACAGTGATGACTTGGAAATCTTGGAAAGATACAATGCTGAAATAAGAGGTATCTATAACTTCTATTCAATAGCAAACAATTGTCATTCGCTTCATACATTCAAGTATATCATGGAGTATAGCATGTACAAAACCTATGCGTCCAAGTATAGAAGTTCTGTAGTGCAAATCTGCAAGAAATACAAGAAAGACGGAGTGTTCACAGTAAGCTATAAGAACAGAAAAGGACAAACCTTAAAGAGGCAGTTTTATCACGATGGGTTCAAGCGTAAGAAACAAGAATATGGAGATTGCTATGACAGATTACCTGTTCAATACTTTTACCACGGAACAAGTCTTATCGACAGATTAAAGGCAAACCGTTGTGAATTGTGTGGAAAGGAAAACGTAAAACTTGATATGCACCATGTGAGAAAACTCAAAGACCTTCAAGGAAAGGAAGATTGGGAACGCCACATGATTGCACGCAAGCGTAAGACGATAGCTTTATGTCGTAGCTGCCATAAGAAAGTCCATTACGGTAGTATAGACTGATAGAATTAATGGAGAGCCGGATACGCCGAAATGTGTAAGTCCGGTTCGGGGGCGAGCATTTGGAAACCCACCATAGTAATATGGCAAGGCGCTGGGTGCTTAGCCTACACCATCCAATTTTGTTCCCTGTCACGACGATCATCATCATGGAGCTGTTCATCAA
>CAVBFV010000450.1:0-2933 GCA_963594575.1 Lachnospiraceae bacterium
AACAAGGTAGCCGTATCGGAAGGTGCGGCTGGATCACCTCCTTTCTAAGGAAATGGGAGAAGTAGGGGTTGCATTACTGTTGATTTGCCAAGGGCAAGTCAAAAAAAGGATAATCAACTGGTGGTTATGCGCAAAGCGCATCGCCGGTGAAGAAATCCGAAATAAGAACACTTCTGGTGGCGATGCGCTTGGGGGACACACCCGTTCTCATCCCGAACACGATGGTTAAGACCCAAGCGGCCGATGGTACTATACTGGAGACGGTATGGGAGAGCAGGTGGCTGCCAGATTTAAATGGGCTTATAGCTCAGCCGGTTAGAGCGCACGCCTGATAAGCGTGAGGTCGGTGGTTCGAGTCCACTTAAGCCCAGTCGACAAATACTAACCGATTTGTCGAACGGAGAATACGAAGTATTCTCTTAGAACTGACACTTTAGCGTCAGGTTTGTTCTTTGAAAACCGAATATTGAAATATTAAATCTATTATATCAAGTTTGCAAAACGATATAACAAGACATCCGAGGGATCTTGCAGAGATGTAAGATCAAACAAGCAAAACGAAACAAAACCTAAAGTAACATCACGCTAGATGTGAAAAGCTTTTAAGTAAGCAATTAGGTCAAGCTAAAAAGAGCGCAGGGTGGATGCCTTGGCACTAAGAGCCGATGAAAGACGTGATAAGCTGCGATAAGCTACGGGGAGGAGCACATATCCATTGATCCGTAGATTTCTGAATGGGGAAACCCGGCTGAGCATACCTCAGTCACCGTGCACTGAATCCATAGGTGTACGGAGGGAACCCGGTGAACTGAAACATCTAAGTAGCCGGAGGAAGAGAAAGAAAACTCGATTTTCAAAGTAGCGGCGAGCGAAATGGAAAGAGCCCAAACCGGAGTGCGTGCACTCCGGGGTTCGGACTGCATTTATGACTTCTGACTGTAGCGGAACGGTTCTGGAAAGACCGGCCAGAGAGGGTGAGAGCCCCGTAGGCGAAACGGAAAGAAGCAGAGCAGGATCCAGAGTACCACGAGACACGAGAAACCTTGTGGGAATGAGCGGGGACCACCCCGTAAGGCTAAATACTCCTTAGTGACCGATAGCGCATAGTACTGTGAAGGAAAGGTGAAAAGGACCCCGGGAGGGGAGTGAAAGAGAACCTGAAACCCTGTGTTTACAAACTGTGGAAGTACCATACGAGTACAACCGCGTACTTTTTGTAGAACGGTCCGGCGAGTTACGTTTACTGGCGAGGTTAAGCACTTAAGGTGCGGAGCCGAAGGGATACCAAGTCTTAACAGGGCGTAAAGTCAGTGTACGTAGACCCGAAACCGGGTGATCTACCCATGTCCAGGCTGAAGTTGCCGTAAAAGGCAATGGAGGGCCGAACGCACATCCGTTGAAAAGGGTGGCGATGAGGTGTGGGTAGGGGAGAAATTCCAATCGAACCCGGAGATAGCTGGTTCTCCTCGAAATAGCTTTAGGGCTAGCCTCGTATTAGTCTGCCGGAGGTAGAGCACTGAATTTCCTAGGGGGCGTCAAAGCCTACCGAAGAATATCAAACTCCGAATGCCGGCCAGATGATGTACGGGAGTCAGACTGCACGAGATAAGTTGGGTGGTCAAAAGGGAAAGAGCCCAGACCTACAGCTAAGGTCCCAAAGTGCGTGTTAAGTGGAAAAGGATGTGGGATTTCGAAGACAACTAGGATGTTGGCTCAGAAGCAGCCATACATTCAAAGAGTGCGTAATAGCTCACTAGTCGAGAGGTCCTGCGCCGAAAATGTCCGGGGCTAAAACACGACACCGAAGCTTAGGAATGTAGAAATACATTGGTAGAGGAGCATTGTTAGCGCAGCGAAGCTGTACCGATAAGGAGCAGTGGAGTGCTAAGAAGAGAGAATGCCGGAATGAGTAGCGAGAGGAAGGTGAGAATCCTTCCGGCCGAATATCCAAGGTTTCCAGAGTAAAGCTGATCTGCTCTGGGTAAGTCGGGGCCTAAGGCGAGGTCGAAAGACGTAGTCGATGGATAACAGGTGGAGATTCCTGTACTATGTGTACCCAGAAATGTGGGGACGCATGTGGAGAGCACGAGCCGGGAAAGAGAAGACCGGTACAAGCGGGGTAGGAGTAAGGACAGCAAATCTTCCTTACAATCCGAAGACGTAATGTGGACCGAACCAAAGTAGGGAAGCGTGTGAGCCATGTGCCAAGAAAAGCCGCTATTGTGATACACATACCCGTACCGTAAACCGACACAGGTGGATGAGGAGAGAATCCTAAGGCCGACGGAAGAAGCATTGTTAAGGAACTCGGCAAAATGACCCCGTAACTTCGGGAGAAGGGGTGCCCATGAAAGTGGGCCGCAGAGAATAGGCTCAAGCAACTGTTTAGCAAAAACACAGGTCTATGCGAAACCGAAAGGTGAGGTATATGGGCTGACGCCTGCCCGGTGCTGGAAGGTTAAGAGGAGAGGTTAGCGCAAGCGAAGCTTTGAATTTAAGCCCCAGTAAACGGCGGCCGTAACTATAACGGTCCTAAGGTAGCGAAATTCCTTGTCGGGTAAGTTCCGACCCGCACGAAAGGCGTAATGATTTGGGCACTGTCTCGACAATGCACCCGGTGAAATTGAAATACCAGTGAAGATGCTGGTTACCTGCGCCAGGACGGAAAGACCCCATGGAGCTTTACTCCAGCTTGATACTGGGATTCGATACTGTATGTACAGGATAGGTGGGAGACGTTGAGCATAGAACGCCAGTTTTATGTGAGTCGCTGTTGGGATACCACCCTTGCAGTATTGGATTTCTAACCTGCACCCATGACCTGGGTGGGGGACAATGTCTGGCGGGGAGTTTGACTGGGGCGGTCGCCTCCGAAAGGGTATCGGAGGCGCTCAAAGGTTCCCTCAGAATGGTTGGAAACCATTCGAAGAGTG
>CAVBFV010000451.1:0-2736 GCA_963594575.1 Lachnospiraceae bacterium
CGCTTCTCGATGTCAAAGACCTTATCCTCGGTGAAAAAGGGATTGAATGAGATGGGACTCTCGTCCGTATAGGTATAGTAGATACCGTCCTTTCCGCCTGTCTTTCTGTTGATCATCTCGCAGAGTCCCTGGTAGGAGTTTCCCGTATCAACCAAGACCACATGCGTGCCTTGCTCGTAATACTGTCTGACGAGGTGGTTCATGAAGAAGGACTTTCCGCTTCCCGAGGGTCCGAGTACGAACTTGTTGCGGTTGGTTGTCACGCCTTTTCTCATCGGCAGGTCAGAGATGTCAATGTGCAGCGGCTTGCCACTGATGCGGTCTGCCATCTTGATTCCGAACGGCGAGGGAGAATCCATATAGTTGGTTTCCTCCGTGAAGAGGCACACTGACTGCTCAATGAAGGTATGGAAACTCTCCTCTGACGGGAAATCCCCCTCGTTGCCGGGTATCGCAGCCCAGAAAAGTGTCGGACAATCCACCGTATTGTGGCGTGGCACACATTCCATGCTTGCCAACTGACTGCCCACATCATTGCGAAGATGCTTCAACTCTTCCATATCCTCGCCCCATGCCAGGACATTGAAATGGGCACGGACAGACTGCAAGCCCTGTGAGTGAGCCTCGTTCAGATACTCGTCAATCCATTCCTTGTTGATGGCGTTCTGTCGGCTGTACCTTGACAGCGAGTGCATGTTACGTGCGGTCTTCTCGAACTTCTGCAAGGTCTCGTCACTGTTGTCTATGAAGACATACTGGTTATAGATATGGTTGCAGGACAACAGCAAGCCAACTGGAGCGGCAAAGGACAGTCGGCAGTCACTTCGGTCAGTGGACAATCGCTCAAAGCGGTTGTCCGTAGATACTTCCGTTGGCAGGTCTTCCGTTTGCGACAAGGTATGAAGGCATAGGTGTTTGTTTCCGATACGCATACCACTTGCAGACAATTCCATATCCTCCAAACATGGCACGTTCTCCGTGGAGAGCGAGAGGTACTTGCCTACAAGTCCCGTTGTCCGTTCTGTGCCTGTGATTTCATCATCAGCCAACTTTCGCAATGATATATAACCGGAGTCATTGATGATTCTTGCGAACTGCTCCACGGCATCAAGGAATCTTGCGACCGTTTCCTTGTCCTTGATTTCCTTGGGGATGATATGCCCACGGCACAAGGTGGAAAAATTGCTCTGGTGTGCCATGCGCTCCTTGGTGGTCTTGGTGAGGAACAGGTAACACTGGTGATGCAGGTAAGGACGCTCATTGAAGTGTCGCTCATAGCTTCTTGACAGAAAGCTCATGTCGCTATTCTGCAAGTCCGGCGCATAATTCTCTTTCACGAACCAGTCCTGCTTGTGGACAATGCTGTAGTCGGGCAGCACCTTGATAGCCTTGCACCATGCGGCATGTACCGACTCATACTCCTGCGATGTCACCGTGAAGATTTCGGGGAGCGTTACCTCGTAGGCGACCGTGATGTCGCCATCCTTGGAGATAATGCAGCCTTGCTCCACGGCAAGCAGCGGGAACTTGCTTTCAAGGGTGCTTGATTTTCTGATATTTCTCATTCTTCTTTCTTTTTATGTTTGAACATTCGGTTTGTTTTCCTTCGGTTGAGGATATAGCGTGGATGGCTCTTGGAGGCAAGAAGCTTCATCAGTCCATGCTCGCCGTACTTGTTGTTCAGATGGAATGTTCCCCATACAAGCAATGATCCGAGCGTGAGACCCAAGCCGATGCAGACCAGTTGGTCCGCACCTGCCATATAGAGGACGACCACAAGGAAGAAGACGGCAAGCAGTCCACCTGCGAAGATGAAGAGGTACTGTGCCTTCAGTCCCTTGAACTCAACCGAATGACCGATGCCCTTGTTGATTGGGTAGTCAGCCATAAGTCTTATACCTTATTATATTATAGGAAGAATGAGCGGAGGATGGTTGCGCTCACGATGAGGAAGATGCAGGCTCCGAACCAGCTTGCGGCAGTCTTGCTCGTGTCCGGGTCGCCCGACGAGAACTTGCCATACACCTTGATGCCTCCGATGAGACCTACCACGGCACCGATGGCGTAGATGAGTTTCGTTCCTGGATCGAAATAGGAGGTCACCATACTTGTTGCCTCGTTGATACCTGCAAGTCCGTTGCCTTGCGCAAATGTCTGTGATACGGCTGCGACAATCATCGCAGCAAAAAGAATGATTCTGTTTTTCTTGTTCATAAATCGTTTTTTGTCTGTGCCTTGGGGATTGGATTGTCCCGTCTGGCGGTTGATACTTTTGTTTACTCATGCGGCATGATGCCGACTTGTGGATTCAGTGGCGAGCTGAGATTTTAGCCGTAGTCTTTCTTTTTCATTGGTGTACTTTAAAATTATTGTTAGAGGCGATATGCCTTGAGTCCCTCATCAAATGCAGCCTTGATTTCGGCAGCATGGATAGCAAAATGCTCGTTGATGATGTTGTCTATGAAACTTGCTACAGTAGCCTGTCCTTTACCAACCACATTCACAAACTTCATAATGCGCTCATGTGTCTCTTCTTTGATGCATACCTGTTTACCATTTCTTGCGGTAAAATCAGCTTTGGACATAAACTTGTCTATATACCCAACTTTCTTTTCAGCTTGGGATGACACTGTTACATTTACAGTGGACTGAATACTGATGTATTCTTTTGTCTCACCATTCTTTCTTTTTCTGTTTCTTTCCATTGTTCTCTAAATTTTATTGTTATACAAAATC
>CAVBFV010000452.1:0-2537 GCA_963594575.1 Lachnospiraceae bacterium
GTTTCTCAGATTTAATTTGTATCTTTGCCATGTCATATCAGAGTTTTGCTTGTTTTCTTTTCGCAACACTAAGATAAGTGAAAATTCTGACATGGCAAAATCCGGAGTAACTTTTTGTTGCTCAGGCGCTTAAAATGTTTAATTGATAATAGTGTTGCGGAATTAATGGAATAACCAGAAATGAAATTGAAAAGACATCTACTGACAGCTGCCCTGACACTCTTTTGCCTATCGGCAGCTAACGCCCAACTGCTAAGAACAACAGTGGAGCAAGGGGAAATTGAAGGTGTGGAACATGAAGGATTCGCCCTATACAAGGGAATCCCATACGCTGAAGCACCAGTGGGCAACCTCAGATGGAAAGCTCCAGTGAGCAAAAAGCCTTGGAAGGGAGTATTCAAAGCAGATAAATGGGGAGACCGTCCACCACAGCCCATCGACCCTAACCAAAATGGTGGAGAGCTGGGCATGAGCGAGGACTGCCTATATCTCAGTGTAGAAACGCCAGCCAAGAGTAAGAATGACAAACTCCCTATATTTGTGATGATTCATGGAGGAGCCTTTCTTACTGGCTCCTACAGTGGAACTCAGGAAAGCTTTGTCAAGGAAGGCATCATCTATTGCAGCATAGAATACCGCTTGGGAGCCTTGGGATTCATGGCACATCCAGAGCTGAGTAAGGAATCAGGCAAGAACATATCTGGTAACTATGGCATCCTTGACCAAGTGATGGCCTTAAAATGGATTCACGACAATATCGCTGCCTTCGGCGGAGACCCTGACAAGATTACCATTGCTGGAGAATCTGCCGGTGGTATCTCGGTAAGTATACTATGCGCCTCTCCCCTTGCCAAGGGACTCTTCCGAGGAGCCATCAGCGAAAGTGGTAGCTCCTTCTGGCCTGTGGGTGAAAGCAGAAATGGTAACACAGCCATGCTCACCACCAAAGCGGCAGAAGCAGGTGGACTTCTCCTTCAAAAGAGACTCAAGGCTAAGAACTTGAAGCAGCTAAGAAAAGTTCCGGCTATGGACATCGTGAAGAATACCGACTTTGAGTCCTTCTGGCCGAACGTTGACGGCTACTCCATCACCGATGACCAGTATAAGCTCTATGAAAAGGGAAACTACAATGATGTAAATGTCATCATAGGAACCAACAGCGACGAAGGAAGTATGTTTAGCCGCCCTGTCAGTGTAAGTGACTATGAGAAAAGAATCCATGAGATATATGGAAGCTGGGCAGACCAGGTTCTCAGTCTCTATCCTGCCAAGACAGAGGAAGAAACCTACTTCGCTCAATCCGACATTTTCCGTGATGGCTCCTTTGCATGGGGAACGTATGCCTGGGCTAACCTGCAGAGCAAGACCGGCAAGGGCAAAGTGTATATGTATTACTTTGACCAAGACTCAGAGAACACTATCGTGAAAAGCCGCAAGGGAGGAGCCAGCCATGTGGCAGAGATGCCATTCATCTATGGCTATAAGTTTGGCTCTGGAAAGATGACCGAGACGGAGCAGCACATGGAGCAAATCATGTCACGCTACTGGATCAACTTTACCAAGACAGGCAATCCAAATGGGAATAGCCTTCCTTTCTGGACTACCTACCAGGAAGGTAAACCAACGGTGATGATTATGAAGGAAGGACTGCATTTGGGTCCTGTTCAAAATCAAAAGCAAATGGACTTCTTCGAGAAGTTCTTCAAGGAAAAAAGAAAATAATACGTCAAGTTCCAAGTGGCATTTCTCCCACTTGGAACTTTTTCAGTGCCCTCCCTGGGCTAGGAGCTTCTGCCATTTCAGGGCGTGTGGAGTTTACATGCGAAACTTGAGTAAAAACATCATAAAGGCCCAATACTATACCTAATTCGAAGCTTTCTCCGTTATTACCAGCACATGGCTTTCGTCGCTCAGTGTGGTGGCAAAAATATAGGTTTCACCACCATCTTTCAACTTCAGGCGCTTGCGCAATTCCGCTACGGAGAGAGGGAAGTTGCGGGTGGCGATGTTTGCCTTGGTGATTCCTGACAGATGACGCTTCAACTCCTTCTTATTGAAAGAAGAGATGGCGATGATGCGGAAGCTTCTGCCGGGGAAGGCTTCGATAGGCGCCTGGCTCACGAAAAGATGGCTGTTCTTGGAAAGCATTCTGGCTCCATATCGCTCAGATAAAACGCTGAAACAGCCGGCTTTCATCAACGAGGCATTCGGCTCATAAAGATACTGCATCTCTTCAAGCGTGGATGGGGCAATCTTGACGGAAGAAGCCTCCATATCCGACTCTTCGCAGACGAAGGACTGGGCATCATTGACACAATAAATACGGAGATTCCCGGCATGTTTTACTTCTCCAGCTGCTCCATCTGCCGATGAAGCCTCCATTTTGCCCTTATTTCGCGCTGAGAGCACTAAAAGGAGTTCCTTGCACTCATTGTTCACGGAGATGATATGAACCTCTCTTACGTGGCTTAATTCGCTTATGGCACGGTGCCAGTCGAGCATCGGAGAGAGTTTGATGATAACGTAATCTGCCTTCG
>CAVBFV010000453.1:0-2529 GCA_963594575.1 Lachnospiraceae bacterium
TTGAACAAAATCGCTGCGCGATGGCCTGCCAAGGCTGTGACGCAGTTTTTCTTTTCCTAAATAAAAAGCAGTGGAAACCAAGTCCTAATAGTAGTATTGTTAAGTCACCACAACCAACAATCAAACAGGATCGACATTACCACTGCCTATGAAAAGATTAACACCTAACCGTTCTTTTAGCAAGCGGTTTTATTATTCCAATGCACCTCCATGTAAGCAGTGATACCCGAAATTACTGACTTTACATGGAGGAATTATTATGTACGAAAAATATTTACTACAGCTTGAGGAAGCTGGAAAAATCCGTAACCTTAAAGAGCGTTCCATTAACTGCTACAAAAACTATGTTTCTTATTTCCTTAATTACATGGAAAAGCACCCGGAAGAGCTTACCTGTCAGGATGTCAGGGACTTTCTTCTTGCCAAGAAGGACAATGGTCTGAAAGCGACCACCCTCAACCTTTATAATTCAGCCATCCGTTTTTTCTATCGGAATGTACTTCACGTTCTGTGGGATGATATCACTGTTCCACGCATGATAATAGAGCACAAACTCCCAATCGTACTTTCTACTGATGAAATTGACCGGCTTCTTGATGCTACGGATGACCTGAAATATAAAGCCATGTTCGCCACAATGTATTCTTCCGGAATGCGTGTCTCGGAAGTGATTCATCTTCATTATGATGATATTTCCCGCACAAACATGCAGATTCATGTCCGGGATACCAAGAACCGGATGGACCGTTATACCATTCTGTCTGAAAGAAACCTTGCACTTCTTACGGAATACTGGTTCCGGAAAGGCAGACCAAAGGGCATTCTGTTTCCGAATCAGTTTACAGGGCAGTATCTTACCGTAAGTACACTGGAACAGGTTATCCGACGTTCTGCATCGGCTGCTGGGTTATCCGGTGTTACTCCTCACTGCCTCCGTCACAGTTTTGCCACCCACCTTATGGAGCAGGGAGTGGAACAGCGGAATATTCAGGCATTGCTTGGACACCGCGATCCGAAATCCACAGAAGTTTATCTTCATGTCAGCAACAAATCCATTATGGGCATCCGCAGTCCTTTTGACAGAAAGGATGGTACAGCCAATGGATAAGCCCACAGTACAGGATATTTTTCATCGTTTTTATCCGGCATATCTTGATCAATATTCACCTTCCCCTGTACAGGCAAAGGTTGCACATAACATCATGAACTGCAAGACCGGTGCCTATGGTGCAAATGTATGTGTATGTGAGGATTGTGGCTTCGTACAGATTCATTACAATTCCTGCCGTAACCGTTGCTGCCCAATGTGTCAGGCTGTTCCGAAAGAAATGTGGATGGATGCACGCAGAGAGGATGTCCTTGATGCTCCTTATTTCCATCTGGTTTTTACGGTTCCTGATATTTTAAACCCTGTCATTTACAGCAACCAGAGACTTCTTTATGATGCCTTATACCATGCAGCTTCTTCCACAATCAGCGAACTGACTGCCGACCCAAAACATCTCGGCGCAAAGGTGGGATACATCTGCATTTTACATACATGGGGTTCTGAAATGAACTTTCATCCCCACATTCATACCATCCTGCTGGGGGGAGGACTGGCTTCCAACAACCAGTGGAAGGACAATGGTGAAAATTTCTTTCTTCCCATCCGGGTCATCTCCAAAATGTTCCGCGGAAAATATCTGGAGGAACTAAAGAGGCTGTGGGAAGAGGATAAGCTGGTATTTCATGGTACTGCAGAAAAATTTCGTAACCATTATACGTTCAAGGAGCTTTTAGATTCCTGTTATGGTATGGACTGGATTCCTCATTGTAAAAAGACATTCAATGGTGCTCAAACAGTAATTAAATACCTTGGTAAGTATACTCATCGCATT
This sequence comes from Lachnospiraceae bacterium, assembly GCA_963594575.1. Taxonomy (GTDB): domain Bacteria; phylum Bacteroidota; class Bacteroidia; order Bacteroidales; family Bacteroidaceae; genus Prevotella. The sequence continues at coordinate 1,881 of CAVBFV010000453.1, forward strand.
GCCGTCAGCAATCACCGCATCGTCCGTATGGATGATGATACCGTTACATTCTTAGTAAAGGATTACCGTAATGAGGGACAGTGGAAGGAACTGACTATTTCGGGTGTAGAGTTTGTCCGGCGGTTTCTCATGCATGTACCACCACGGCGTTTTGTCCGCATCAGGCACTACGGACTGCTATGTTCCCGTACTAAAAGCCAGAAGCTCACCCTTTGCAGAAATTTACTTGGATGTAAGAAGTATCTTTCAAAGCTTCGTGACATGGAAATGCCTGAAATATTGGAACATCTTTATGGCATCAAAGTTTGTGTGTGTAAGGCATGTGGTGGGCATCTCGGAAAGCCACAGATGAGAATGCCACTGCGCTGCTAAAGAGCAACATCTAATACTTTCAAAAGCCTCAGTTTCTGAGGTTTTATCGTCATGCCCATTTGCCTGTTTTTTATAAAATGTTGTAGCTTTCATACCGAGAATCATATATAATCATGGACAGGAACAAAGAATTGAAAGTCCATAGGTTGCGGCTACCCGGACGCTCACTTTGTTCAATTAGGTCAAATCGAAAATGGTGTAAACGAAGGGGCAGTTCTCTGCAATGTCAAAACTGCTTTTTCGTTTACCCCATCATCGATTGTAACCTAAAGAATTT
>CAVBFV010000454.1:0-2518 GCA_963594575.1 Lachnospiraceae bacterium
GTAAGCGTTAAAGATATCCTCCTTTAAAATTCGAACCTCTGAACTGATAATCTATCTCGGAGGTGAATTATGGCGAAAAACAACGAGTATCTAGAGTCCTTTAAAATTGAGATGGTCAGGAAATATATGACTTCCGAAAGCAAGAAGGACATATGTCAGAAGTATGGCATTAGCAAATCGACTTTCTGGGGCTGGAAGTGCAAATATGGCGACTTGATTTCCAAAGAGCTTGCCACCGACGCAAAGCCCGAGAGAAGAGGAAACTTTGTCGATATAGTAGCACCAGCCAAAGACGAGGTGAACAAGCCCAAGATCCGCTACGAGGGGACAGCGGTAGTCACTATGGAGGCGAAGGGGTATACGCTACACTTCTCCGTGGAGTTCCTCCCTAAGGTGTTGGAGCTATTGGGGCTATGATTGACCTCAGCAGGGTCAAACACATATATCTGATGCCAGGGCCCACGGATCTCAGGAGAGGAAGCATAGGTTTGATATCGCTTTTGCCTCAGGCGGGGCTGGAGGCCAAGGAACATGAGCTGTTCCTGTTCTGCAACAGAGCAGGAACGATCCTCAAGGTCGTGGAGAGGGACGAGACTGGGACGTGGCTTTACACCAGGACAGTCGACCGCTCTAAGTTCGGATGGCCTCAGGATTTCAGCCAGGCCGAGGAGATAAACAGAGACCAGATAGTCTGGCTTCTACAAGGGCTGAGAGCGATAGGATTCAAGCGCGGAAAGGAAGTGTGTTTTTACTAAATAAAGATACAAAAAAGCTCGATTTAATCGGGCTTTTTTGATATAATAATCCTCGTAAAAACAAGTGGGATGGAACACGGTAAAAAACATGGATTACGCAGAGGAGATCAAGGCTCTCAAGAAGGCTCTGGCCGAGCGAGATGCCATCATAGCCAAGCAAAAGAGAGACTACGACGCTCTCGAGGCTAAGTTCCGCAAGCTTCAGGAGAAACTGGAGGAGAAGGTCAAGGAACTGGAGGCGATCCAGGAGAAGAGAAGGGTCGAGCGTGCGAGGATATTCGTCCCCAAGACAGAGACAATGAAGGACGAGCCTGAAGAACAGGTGGTGAACGAGGCGGAGGGATGCCGCAGAGAAGAGAGGGGAAAACCGGGAAGGAAGAGGGGATCCGGGAACTTCAACACGGAGTGGCTGGAGAAGCACGTCGATGACACTGAGGTCTTGTTCCCCGAGGAGTACGAGAGACTGAAGGCGGAGGGACACGTGCTCGTCGAGATGGGCGAGGACGTCTCCTACAAGGTGGAGTCCACACCCGCAAGGCACAAGGTCACGAAGATCATCCGCAAGAAGTTCGCCGACAGGACTAAGGACACTGTCATACAGGCTCTGGCTGATCCCAGGGATTTCTTCCCGCACTCGGTGGCAACCCCATCTCTCGCGGCGGAGCTGATCAACGGCAAGATGGTGCTTGGGCTTCCCTACTACCGCATGGAGAACAACGATTTCCTCAGCGGAGTCGGGATCTCAAGGCAGACCATGTGCCGGATCCAGTTTGAGGTGTCGGATCTGCTGAAGCCTATCTATGGGAGGATGGCCGATATTCTGCTGAAGGACAAGGTCATCTACGCCGATGAGACCACGCTGAAGGTGATAGGAAGCGGGAAGTCTAACTGCTACATGTGGGTGTACTCCTCAGGGCACTACTCCAATCCAGTCTATGTATACGAGTTCAGCAAAGACAGGGACGGAGATAACCCCAGGAGAATGCTGAAGCGCTTCTCTGGACACCTGGTGACCGATGCCTACCAGGGATACAACGGGATAGATGGCGTGAAGAACTGCTTCTGCTGGGCGCACGCCAGGAGGAACTTCGTCGAGATAGTGAAGTCTATCGGCGCAGAGGCCAGGAAGGACTCCAAGGCTGCCGAAGCGGTGAGACTGATTGATGCTGTCTTCATGGAGGAGCGGAAGATGAGGGAGGCTGGCTGGGGCCCCGAAAAGATAAGGGCGGCGAGGAACTCCGAGGGGTATCAGAAGCTACTCAAGGACGTGAAGGGTTACCTGGCCGAGACCGAGAAGACGGCGGTCGGGAAACTGCTGACGGCCTGCAAGTACATGCTTAAAAGGTGGGATTCCTTCATCAGGTACTGCGATGACGGCCACATCGAGATGACGAACAACATCTCCGAGCGGGCGGTCAAGCCCTTCGTGATAGCAAGGAAGAACTTTCTTTTCTCCGGGAATGCCGACGGTGCGGAATCCACAGCCGAGGTATTCAGCCTCGTGCAGACGGCTAGAGCGAACGGAGTGGACCCTGAGAAATATCTAGCGAAGTGTATCGAGCTTGCTGTTGGCATCAAGCCCAACGACAGGAAAGAATGGGACAGGCTTTTGCCTTGGAATCTTTCGAAGGAGTTCGATCTTGAGTACTGAGCTCAGTTTTTGATGTATTCCGTGTTGAATTGTTGGCAGGCGCGGCCTGCCTTTTTCATTATTTGCGGTTCGCGAGTTCGAATCGTCAAGAGTGGATATCTTTAACGCTTAC
>CAVBFV010000455.1:0-2479 GCA_963594575.1 Lachnospiraceae bacterium
TTGCCGCCTTCTATAATGAAATCACGGACTACCGCACGGCGGAGGATGTGGGCGTGGACCGTCCCAACAAAAACGAGATACTGCACCACATACCGCCCACGCCGGAGCAGGAGGACTTCATACAGAAGCTGATGCAATTCGCCAAGACGGGCGACGCCACCCTGTTGGGCAGACTGCCGCTTTCGGAAACGGAGGAAAAGGCGAAGATGCTTATCGCCACGGACTATGCCCGGAAGATGGCACTCGACATGCGCATGATAGACCCGCATTACGAAGACCACCCCGACAACAAGGCGAGCCACTGTGCCAAAATAATCGCGGAGTATTATCAAAAATACGACGCGCAGAAAGGCACGCAGTTCGTTTTCTCTGACTTGGGGACTTACCAGCCGGGCGACGGGTGGAACGTCTATTCGGAAATCAAGCGCAAACTGACGGAGGACTACGGCATACCGCCAAGCGAGGTGCGCTTCATTCAGGAGTGCAAGACCGACAAGGCTCGGAAGGCGGTGATAGATGCCATGAACGCCGGGACGGTGCGTGTGCTGTTCGGCTCCACCTCCATGCTCGGAACGGGTGTGAACGCACAGAAACGGTGTGTGGCAATTCATCATCTTGATACGCCGTGGCGACCGTCCGACCTGCAACAGCGTGACGGACGGGGAGTTAGAGCAGGCAACGAGATAGCCAAGCATTTCGCCGGGAACAACGTGGACGTAATAATCTACGCGGTGGAAAAATCACTGGACAGTTACAAGTTCAACCTCCTGCACTGCAAGCAGACTTTCATCAGCCAGCTTAAAAGCGGTGCTATGGAAGCGCGTACCATCGACGAGGGGGCAATGGACGAGAAATCGGGCATGAACTTCTCGGAATATATGGCGTTGCTATCCGGCAACACCGACCTGCTGGACAAGGCGAAACTGGAAAAACGTATCGCCTCGCTCGAAGGGGAACGCAAGTCGTTCAACAAGGGCAAGCGTGATTCGGAGTTCAAGCTGGAGTCAAAGACCGGCGAGTTGCGCAACAACACGGCTTTCATAGATGCCATGACGGAGGACTGGAACCGCTTCCTGTCGGTGGTGCAGACCGACAAGGAGGGCAACCGCCTTAATATAATAAAGGTGGACGGAGTGGATTCCGCCGATGAGAAGGTCATCGGAAAGCGTTTGCAGGAGATAGCCAAGAATGCCACGACCGGAGGGTTGTACACGCAGGTCGGTGAACTTTACGGTTTTCCGATAAAGGTGGTGAGCGAAAGGATACTCAAAGAGGGATTGGAGTTCACCGACAACCGCTTCGTGGTCGAGGGGAACTACAAGTACACCTACAACAACGGGCATCTGGCGCTGGCTGACCCGTTGGCCGCCGCCCGCAACTTCCTCAACGCGATTGAGAGAATCCCCTCCATCATCGACCAGTATAAAGCGAAGAATGAGGTCTTGGAACGTGAGATACCGCAGTTGCAGGAGATAGCAGGCAAGGTGTGGAAGAAGGAGGAAGAACTGAAACAGTTGAAGTCCGAACTTGCCGCCCTTGACCGCAAGATACAGCTGGAACTTGCGCCGCCTACACCCGAAATCACCGAAAAGGAGCATGAAGGGCAACAGGTCAAACCGGAAGCGAAAGGTGTGCGAAACGGTATCAGGCAATATCCCGAAGATACATCACCGCAAATACGCAATCCATCGGAAAGTATTATCGCCAATCACACCATAACTGGGCATCCGGGGCTGTATGCCAAGGAGGAAACCCGGTCCAAAGGATTGAAAATATAACCTTAGGAATTTTATCTGAAGTATTAATAAGGGCTATCCCAAAAGGTCTAAAAGTAAATTTTATCCTTTCTGCAAGTATCTGTAGGATGGCAACTGCATTTTTTTCTTTTTGGGCAGCCCTTATTAAAATTTATTCTTATTTTAGGTTATATACATTCATGTCCATTTATGTAAAAAATCCTGCTGACCTTGTTTATGTCTTGTCAGTCACCATTTGCAAAACCATATTTGACCCTCAAAGAGGCTGAATTTGATAAGCAACTTGCTACATACTCATAATAAGGAGCTAAATAGAACACGAATGGGAAATACACAAATGCTAAACTAAAGAAGATATTGGCCAAAATAAACGCTATACCGAGAGAGAAACTTGATTTTTCAACTTCCTAAAACGGTGTTGTTCAAACATTTCTACTTATTTGTACTTGCCAGTTGAACCTACGCTTCCCTAATAAAATGTCTATGGTAAAAAGTTAAAAAATCCTCCCACTTTTGTTAGATATATTTTTTTGTGTAATTTTGTAATCGTTATGCGGCAGTAATAATATACATATTAATACGAGTTAGTAATCCTGTAGTTCTCATATGCTACGAGGAGGTATTAAAAGGTGCGTTTCGACAATGCATCTACTGTAGTATATTATTGCTTAATCCAAATGAATATTATAAATTTAGGAATTCTTGCTCACATTGATGCAGGA
>CAVBFV010000456.1:0-2449 GCA_963594575.1 Lachnospiraceae bacterium
TTATACAAGGAGTTAATAAATATGCGGCAAGGTATTCTTAAATAAACTGTCAATTTGATAGTGGGAACAAAAAGTAGCAGTCCCGTTTCACTTTTAATATGGGGCTTAGTTTTTTGTACCCAGTTTAAGAATACTTTTATCATGTAATTTTATATGCCCGAAAACATATAAGTGTTTTGGGGCTATTGGAGTTATTTACCCAGTGATAGGAGTATTTATCACTGGGTATTTTTATGCCCTTTTTTGGGTGTTGATAGGAGGAAAATCACATGAAAATAATTAACTTAGGCATTCTGGCTCACGTTGACGCAGGAAAGACAACATTAACGGAAAGTTTATTGTATACCAGTGGTGCAATTGCAGAACTAGGGAGCGTAGATGAAGGCACAACAAGGACAGATACAATGAATTTGGAGCGTCAAAGGGGAATCACTATCCAGACAGCAGTGACATCTTTTCAGTGGGAGGATGTAAAAGTCAACATTATAGATACGCCAGGCCATATGGATTTTTTGGCGGAAGTATACCGTTCTTTATCCGTATTAGACGGAGCAGTATTATTAGTTTCTGCAAAGGATGGCATACAGGCACAGACCCGTATACTGTTTCATGCACTACAGATAATGAAGATTCCGACAATTTTTTTCATCAATAAAATTGACCAAGAGGGGATTGATTTGCCAATGGTATATCGGGAAATGAAAGCAAAGCTTTCTTCGGAAATTATAGTGAAGCAAAAGGTTGGGCAGCATCCCCATATAAATGTAACGGACAATGACGATATGGAACAGTGGGATGCGGTAATTATGGGAAACGATGAACTATTAGAGAAATATATGTCAGGGAAACCGTTTAAAATGTCAGAACTGGAACAGGAAGAAAACAGGAGATTCCAAAACGGAACGTTATTTCCCGTTTATCACGGAAGCGCTAAAAACAATCTGGGGATTCGGCAGCTTATAGAAGTAATTGCCAGTAAATTTTATTCATCAACGCCTGAAGGTCAATCTGAACTATGCGGGCAGGTTTTTAAGATTGAATATTCAGAGAAAAGGCGGCGTTTTGTTTATGTGCGTATATATAGCGGAACATTGCATTTGAGGGATGTTATTAGAATATCTGAAAAAGAGAAAATAAAAATCACAGAGATGTGTGTTCCGACAAATGGTGAAATCGTCCCGGCTGACCATGCCTGTCCGGGAGAAATTGTTATTTTAGCTGATGATACTTTGAAACTGAACGACATTCTGGGAAATGAAAAACTCCTGCCTCACAAAACACGGATTGATAATCCCATGCCATTACTTCGGACAACGGTAGAGCCGCAAAAGCCGGAGCAAAGGGAAGCCCTGTTAAATGCCCTCGCAGAGATTGCTGATACAGACCCTCTTTTAAAATATTATGTGGATACTACAACGCATGAGATTATACTTTCTTTTTTGGGGAATGTGCAGATGGAAGTCATTTGTGCCATCCTTGAGGAAAAATATCATGTGGAGGCAGAAATAAAAGAGCCTACTGTTATATATATGGAAAGACCGCTTAGAAAAGCAGAATATACCATCCACATAGAAGTCCCGCCAAATCCTTTCTGGGCTTCTGTCGGGTTGTCCATAGAGCCGCTCCCTATTGGAAGCGGAGTGCAGTATGAAAGCAGAGTTTCACTTGGATATTTAAATCAATCGTTCCAAAATGCGGTTATGGAGGGGGTTCTTTATGGCTGCGAGCAGGGGCTGTATGGATGGAAAGTGACAGACTGTAAAATCTGTTTTGAATATGGATTGTATTATAGTCCTGTAAGTACCCCCGCAGACTTTCGGCTGCTTTCCCCTATCGTATTGGAGCAGGCTTTAAAAAAAGCAGGGACAGAACTATTAGAGCCATATCTCCACTTTGAAATTTATGCACCGCAGGAATATCTCTCACGGGCGTATCATGATGCTCCAAGGTATTGTGCAGATATTGTAAGTACTCAGATAAAGAATGACGAGGTCATTCTGAAAGGAGAAATCCCTGCTAGATGTATTCAAGAATACAGGAACGATTTAACTTATTTCACAAATGGGCAGGGAGTCTGCTTGACAGAGTTAAAAGGATACCAGCCAGCTATTGGTAAATTTATTTGCCAACCCCGCCGCCCGAATAGCCGTATAGATAAGGTTCGGCATATGTTCCACAAGTTAGCTTAACAGCTTGCAAAAGTCATATAAAATGAGATTTGAAAGGATTAGAGACTAATTATGATGAAATGCGAATGGATATTGTGTCCTGTTTGTGGGAGCAAAACCCGTAATAAAATTAGGAAGGACACTGTTTTGGAGAATTATCCCCTTTATTGTCCAAAATGCAGACAAGAAAGATTGATTAAAGTTGACAACTTGAAGATAACTGTCATCAAAGAGCCAGACGCTTAAGACGCAGAGCCGATGAAATTGTGGAACAATTCACG
>CAVBFV010000457.1:0-2431 GCA_963594575.1 Lachnospiraceae bacterium
TGCTTGCTGCTCCTGCACGTTATCATGTTCGTGGCATGGCTATAAATATCGTCACGAAAGATTATGCAGGGAAAAATCAGTTGTCGGGACAGATAAATGGAGGATTACAGCAAAACAAATATTCCAGAGAGTTTGGAGATTTCTATCTTTCCATGCAGAGGGGCAAATTTGGAATGGATGCACAATATCAATTTATTGACGGCAATTCATATGGTGAATCTTCACGCATAGCCAACCATCCATTGGATAACGGGCGTATTCACTACAACGATGAAACGTGGCAGAAATCATTTGGTATTGCTCATGACTACCGACTTGGTATGAATTATGCATTTAGCAAGAACCATCGACTTGACATTGCCTATACGGGAAAATGGCAAAAGTCTTGCTCCAACAATCACACTACAGGTTCAAGTGTAAGCGGAATGCATTACGACACTCATGTGTATCTGCACAATGTTGATGTAAACTACTCACTTCCTTTTGGACTTAACATTAGTGGTTCGTACACTAACTATCGTACCCCTCAACAACAAAAACTTGACGGTACGATGTATGCAGATGAAAATACGACAGAAACGGAACGCAACCTTACAAGTGGCAGTGAACAGACTATCAGCAAATGGATGTTCGCAGCCGACCAAAACCATTCTTTTACACATGGTTGGGGATTGTCGTATGGTGTAAAGGGACAATTCACAAGCAACAAGAGTTATCAGAACACCATCGACAAAGAGGGTAACATTCTGCCTAATGCAACAAGCAGTGTGGACATCAACGAACGTATTTGGAATATATACGCAGGTTTCAGCAAACAGATAAACAAGGCAATTAGTCTTGAAGTATCCGCAGCAGCCGAACAATACCATTCACCGATATGGGACAAATGGCGCATATATCCGTCACTCAATGCCCTGTGGAATATCAACGAGAACCATTTACTCAACTTGTCATTCAGTTCCAATTCTGAATTTCCGAGCTATTGGTCAACAATGAGCAGTGTATTTTACTCATCGACATATACCGAGATACATGGCAATCCTGATTTGAAACCATACTCTTATTACAATGTCAACCTTATGTGGCAGATTAAAAGACGTTATACGCTGATGGCTTTTGCAAGTCTGAAACCTGATTATTCTGTGCAGTTACCGTACCAACCAACAGACCGTATGGCGGTAATATTGAAGGAAACCAACTTCAACTATGAGAATAGCTTTGGATTGCAAGCCTCTGCAATATTCAGTGCTGGCAAATGGCTCAACGGTAATGTGTTTGCTGTAGGAATCTATAAACATGCCAAAAGTGACCATTTCTTCGATTTGCCATTCAACCGCAAGAAGCTGACGGCAGCACTTGGAGGTACTGCATCTATAAAACTTTGCAGCACACAAGACTTACGCCTTATACTCAACCCTTTCTTTCAGTCAAAAGTAATACAAGGTGTTTATGATGTAAGTCCTATCTTTAGAATGAATGCCAAGTTACAATGGACTTCACATGATGGGAAATGGGGATTGCGCATAAATGGCAGCAACATCTTCAACAACAAGGCAGACACTCGTTCCGTACAAGGTAATCAAGATTACCGTATGAAAATTAACAACAATTGGGCTACTGCTACTTTTGCTGTTATTTATAAGTTCGGTGGCTATAAAGAAAAAAAAGTAAAAGCAGTTGATACATCAAGAATGGGACACTAAGCCGCATGATATGAAACAAAAACTAATTGGTAGAATTAGCATGGATAACATCCATGAGCTATGCTTTCTCACCCAAGGCGAAGAGAACAATCACCGAAAGGAAGAACTCTATCGGCTCACTTTCGATGAGGACAACCGAGTAGCATTCAATGCACTGCATGTTCTATCAAATTTCGACTTAGCCAATAATGAGTGGCTTTATTGCAAACATGACGAGCTGATTGACCGAGTGATGAAGGAAGAGCATGTTGGGAAACGCCGTCTAATGCTCAATCTTCTCTTACGCCAACCGTTTGAAGAAGAATTCCTCCACTCGGATTTCATAGACTTCTGTGTAAGCAAGATTACCGCTTGCGCTCAACCCTATGCTATACGAGCCTATTGCATGAAGCTTGCTTATGGGCAAATGAAGTATTATCCCGAACTTCTCAGCGAGTTAAAGATGGCATTGGACATGTTGGAACAAGAGACCCTATCCCCAGGATTAGCTTCCGCAAAAAGGCAGATATTGATGAAAATAAAAAGGAAGCATTCTTTGTCTTAATGTAGCATTTCCGCAAAGAATAGTCTTGTTTCTGTATGTTTGCCATTCGATATACTGCTTACAGTTGGTACACTCACTTTCTGCGACCATCGGGAGCAAAATTTCTCCGCCCTCATGGTGGAGCGAGGAGTTTTGGGGTTCCCAAAACATAACCTCGCTCCCTCCTCTAAGAACAAAAGACGAG
>CAVBFV010000458.1:0-2424 GCA_963594575.1 Lachnospiraceae bacterium
ATTGATATTAACCAGTATAAATAATTAAGGTAGAATGGAAGTAATTAATGCAATTGGTCGCCGCAAGAGCGCTGTAGCTCGTGTTTACCTCACAGAGGGTACCGGTAAGATCACAATCAACAAGAAAGATATTGAGACATATTTCCCATCAGCAATCCTTCGCTATGTAGTAAAGCAGCCATTGCAGTTGCTCGAAGCTGAGGGTAAGTATGATATTAAGGCAAACCTCGACGGTGGTGGTTTCACCGGTCAGAGCCAGGCTCTCCGCCTCGCTATCGCTCGCGCACTCGTTAAGATCGACGCTAACGATAAAAAGGCTTTGAAGGATGCAGGCTTCATGACACGTGACTCACGTGCTGTTGAGCGTAAGAAGCCAGGTCAGCCAAAGGCTCGTCGTCGCTTCCAGTTCAGCAAGCGTTAATCAATACTATACATTATTATATATATTGGTTATATATAGCTGAACTAAGTTTAGTATCTAAATCGGTGAGATTCCATTAATCGGGGACTACTCATCGACTGATCTAACAATTAGATTCAAAAAGAAAGTAAACAACAATTAAACAAGAAAAGACAATGTCAAGAACAAATTTTGACCAGTTACTTCAGGCAGGTTGCCACTTCGGACACCTCCGTCGCAAGTGGAATCCAGCAATGGCTCCTTACATCTTCATGGAGCGTAACGGTATTCATATTATCGACCTCAACAAGACTGTAGCTAAGATCGACGAGGCTGCTGAGGTACTCAAGGGAATCGCCAAGTCAGGTAAGAAAATCCTGTTTGTCGCTACTAAAAAACAAGCTAAGGATGCAGTTGCCGAGAAGGCAGCTTCTATCAATATGCCATACGTAAACGAGCGTTGGGCTGGTGGTATGCTCACCAACTTCCCTACAATCCGTAAGGCAGTTAAGAAAATGACAAACATCGATCGTCTGTTGAACGATGGTACATTCTCTAACCTCTCTAAGCGCGAGTTGCTTCAGGTAAGCCGCCAGCGTGCTAAGTTGGAGAAGAACCTCGGTTCTATCGCTGACTTGACTCGTCTCCCAAGCGCACTCTTCGTTGTTGACGTAATGAAGGAGCACATCGCTGTTAAGGAGGCTAACCGTCTTGGTATTCCAGTGTTCGGTATCGTAGATACCAACTCTGATCCTAAGAATGTTGATTACGTTATCCCAGCTAACGACGATGCTAAGGATTCTGTAGATGCTATCCTTACTGCAGTTTGCGGTGCTATCGCTGAGGCTCTCGAGGAGCGCAAGGCTGAGAAGGCTGACGACAAGGCTGCTGCTGAGCAGAAGGACCAGCCTAAGAAGAAGGCTGCCCGCAAGGACGAGGCTGAGTAATTAGGCAAAGAAATATATACTGAAGCCATTGATTCTGTTTATGATTCGATGGCTTTAGTAGCTTTTAAGCAAAGATTATTATTAACTTTTTAATATAAAAATATTATTATGGCTGTTTCAATTGAAGATATCAAGAAACTTCGCGCTATGACTGGTGCTGGTCTTGCTGACGTTAAGAAGGCACTCACAGAGGCTGAAGGTGATTTCGATAAGGCAAAGGAGTTGCTCCGTGAGCGTGGTCTCGCTATCGCTGCTAAGCGTTCTGACCGTGAGACTTCTAACGGTTGCGTTCTCGTTAAGAAGGTTAACGATTTCGCTGCTATCATCGCTCTCAAGTGCGAGACTGACTTCGTAGCTAACGGTGCTGACTTCATCAAGTTGACATCTGACATCCTCGACGCTGCTATCGCTGCCAAGGCTCACACTCTCGACGAGGTGAAGACTTTGAAGGTTGGCGATGCTGATGCTCAGGCTGCTGTTACACAGCGCTCTGGTATCACTGGCGAGAAGATGGAGCTCGACGGCTACTGTGTTCTCGAGGGTGACAACATCGAGGTTTACGACCACATGAACAAGCACACTTTGTGTACTATGGTTCAGCTCAACGAGAACAACGAGGAGGCTGGTCACAAGGTAGCTATGCAGGTAGCTGCTATGCGCCCTGTAGCTCTCGACGAGTCTTCTGTTTCTGAGGAGACTAAGAAGACTGAGCTTGAGGTAGCTGTAGCTAAGACTAAGGAAGAGCTCGTAGAGAAGGCTGTTAACGCAGCTTTGAAGAAGGCTGGCATCAACCCAGCTCACGTTGACTCTGAGGATCACATCGAGAGCAACACCAAGAAGGGTTGGTTGACACCTGAGCAGGCTGAAGAGGCTCGCAACATCAAGAAGACTGTAGGTGAGGAGAAGGCTGCTTCTTTGAACCCAACTATGATCCAGAACATTGCTAATGGTCGTCTGGCTAAGTTCTTCAAGGAGAACTGCCTCGTTGACCAGGAGTTCCAGTTCGGTGATGGTGACAAGCAGACTGTTGCTCAGTACCTCGCTTCTCAGAGCAAGGATCTCAAGATCGTTGCTTAC
>CAVBFV010000459.1:0-2397 GCA_963594575.1 Lachnospiraceae bacterium
CAACTGTAGATGAACTGAACGGAAATGGATATGGTGAGAAACTTTATAATATGTCAAGTCTCTTGCCACTAAATTATAATGAGCAGATTCGTAATATCTTTGGAGATAAGCAGGCTGATATCCGCTACCATGCTATGGGGGTAAATACGGGTATGGAGAGATTGGTTAAAATGATGAAGATTGGCACACTTTCGAGTATGCTGGTTAATCAAAATCTGTAATGATATAAAGAAAAGATATGAACAGAGGTGTTAGTATAGCAAAGTTCAATGACCATGCTGCAAACGAAGATGCTTTCTACTCATCGGATACCTGTATAGCTGTATCCGATGGGGCAGGAGGCTGTGGTTTGTTTGCCAATGAGTGGTCGGAGTATCTTGTAAAACATCTTCCAAAAGATAAACCCATCGTCTGCTTCAAAGAACTTGACGAATGGGTAGATGGCATTTGGGAGCCCTTTTATAATGAGCATGAGGAAAGAGCAAAGGAAGGCGACGGCATTCTTTTGAATAAATATTATAATGAGGGGTCTTGTGCTACAATTGCTGCGGCATGGATAACAGGGGAAAAGCAATGTAAATGGATGGCATACGGCGATAGCGTAGTCTTTCATTATAGTCAGGATACAGGTGTCTTGGAACATAGTTTTACGAAATTGTCTGATTTTAGCAATCCTCCCCGGTTGGTTAGCTGTAAAGATCCCCTGGAAGAGGAAGGTTTCAGTAGTGGTGACTTTTATCTGGATGAATCTTCGGTAGTCTTTGCTGCCAGCGATGCCTTATCGCATTATATCATGATGATGTATGAATTGTCTAAAAGTAAGGAATATGGTGCGGAGCTTGCTGAAGAATACCTAAAAGCATCTGGCAATTCCCAACTTTTGAAAACAGCAGAAACCATGAAGTTTGAATTTTGGCAGGATGTGCTCCAATCTTTGTTAGATGCAACATCATCCGACAGTCAGTTTGAACAGTATCTGAAAAAACTGAACTCGGAAGGGATTTTAGATTTGGATGATTTCACGCTTGTTTATTTTAAAGGCTAGCGCCCATCTTCTTTATATTCCTATTTGTTGTTATTAAGATTTGTAGAAACAGATAAAATTACAGTACACAATATGCAGTATCCATTGATATCAGAATATGTAAAGGCCATTCAAAATGCAGGTGATAATCTTGAACAATTGGCTCACCTGACTCCCGTACTGGATGATCACGGAGAGCCATATCGCAGTAGTGGTGCTTTTGCCGTGGTGTTTAAGATGCAGGACAAGCGTACCGGGAAATATTATGCCCTGAAGTGTTTTACGGAAGAACAGCAGGGGCGAGCCGAAGCCTATCGTCAGATTGCAGATGAATTGGATATGTTCGATTCTCCATACATTACATCAGTAAAGTATATGGAGAAGGAACTTTTCGTTGACAGTCAATGCGAGGAGGACGAATTTCCTGTATTGTTGATGGATTGGGTAGATGGAGAAACGATGGAAGCTTACATTGCTGCAAATTACCAGAATCAATCAGCCATGTCGATGCTTTGTTATCGTTTTGGCAAGATGGCAGCTTGGCTCCGTACCCAATCTTTTGCTCATGGTGATATTAAGCCAGACAACATCATAGTCCGTCCCGATGGTTCTCTTACATTGGTGGATTATGATGGAATGTTTGTGCCTTCTATGAAGGGCTGCAAATCTCCAACTGTCGGTACCAAGGATTTCAGTCATCCATTGCGTACTGTGGATGATTTCGATGAAACAATAGATGATTTTTCATTGGCAAGCATCACCTTGTCATTGAAGGCTATCTCGATGAAATCTACTTTGTTAGATATCTATGGTGCCTCAGACAGACTTCTCTTCTCAGAAAATGATTATCGCAATCCTTCAAATAGCAAGGTAATATCTGCCCTGCAGGAATTGATGTGTGATAAAGACTTCTGTACACTTTACTCTCTTTTCATGCTTGCTTTGGCAAGAAAGGAACTTTCTACATGTTCTTTTAGATTGTTTATTGGCGAAAAGCCTAATATAATTTCTGTGATGAATGAAGATTTATCAACTGAAACAACAGAAGAAGAGTTAAAAGAAGCTTTTGTTGATGAATGGGGAGTGAAATATAGCAAGGATGGAAGAAAATTGTTGTATGCTCCAGGAGTATTAAGTGGAGCTTATTCTGTTAAAGAGGGTACAAGGATAATATGTGATAGTGCATTTTCTTTTTGTAGTTCTCTGTCAGAGATAGTCATCCCTTCTAGTGTCGCTAGCATTGGTGATAGTGCATTTTCATGGTGTGATTCTCTGTCAAAGATAGTCATCCCTTCTAGTGTTACTAGCATAGGTGATGAGGCTTTTTATGATTGTGATTCTCTGTCAGAGATAGTCATCCCTTCTAGTGTTAC
>CAVBFV010000460.1:0-2382 GCA_963594575.1 Lachnospiraceae bacterium
TCGGTTGCAAAGGTACGATATTTAATCGGGGATAAAGAATGTTTTAAGATTTTTTATCCTCGATTTTTTGCTTGGATAAATCTGTTTTTATTAAACCATATTCTTCTCTATTCTTTGCTATTTCCATTTCAATCCATTCAAACTTATGTGGCAATGGTTTCTGTTTTTTGAATGGTCTATTTCGTTTGTATATTCTCATCCTTTCGTGTGTTTTGTATAAAAGTCAGCCGTCGTCGCAGAAAGACAGTCCTCGTACCTCAGACTAACTTCCTCCGACTATGGCACGGCAAGAAAAATCCTTGGCGGTATGCCTTGAAATACTTCAAGACTATACTGCCAAGGACTTTTCTTTGTTTGCCGTGCTGACAACGGCTGACTTTTATAGCCACAACTCGCAGTTCCATTTTTATCGCACAATCCAAACGACATGAAACAGTGGCACGCCACCCTTTCATGTCTCAGTAGTACGGCATGAGGAAAAGTGCTTCTTTTTGTCGGTTGCAGGCTAACCGATCAAAAGAAACACCATTCCTTGATTTGCCGTACCATTTTGTTTGCATACTCCACCGCAAGAAAGAAGTCATTGATGTAAACCTCAACGACCACTTTCATGCTTGGCTGCACAGCCTTGGAGAAAACCCGATGCAAGAAGCATGGACAAGCCATACTCTTCTTTCACCGGAATTTCTCTGAAGGCTGTGCCATTTTTGTATGCGATTTCCATTTTTCAAGACGTTTGTCAGACGACGTTGTATCCATTTCTCAGAAATGAGTATGCGATAATCGTACAGTCCAAAAACTTCCGTGAAGTTTCTATTTTCATTTGCCGCTCTGATTTTCTTTCCTCCACAAGGTCTTTCCTTTTGGCATCAACCGTTATCGTGCAGGTGCAAAGGTATGGCAGCGGGCTTTGGAAATATTCTGCTACTTTTGTTAGTTCTGTTAAAAAACATATCCAATGCTTTTAAAAACTATTTGGACTTCTTTATCAAAAACCAAAGGTTGCTTTTCCATGATTGGTATTCTCCTTGTTTTTCATTCTTGCCGCCAAAAGAAACTTTAGCCTCTCCATTGTGAAAAGGTGTAGCATACGAAAAAACGGGTGGAATAACAATAGCTCCACATGTATCAGCAAAACCTATTTTGCTGTTTTTTCCTACAATTCTGAACAAGCCATCACTGACATAATCTGGACCATTGTCAATCTTATATACTTCAAATAGTTCTTTACCTGCATTATTAATACAAACTATTTCACCTTTTCTCGTGCCGACAAAGCCGATAGATGAAATCGTATCAGTAAATGCTATTGTATATTTTTTATTCTTTACAATAGTTTTTCCTTGTAAGTTTTTATATATAATGTTATTACCATTGTCAAATTTTACAATGGTCTGAGCTGTCAGCTGTTGGAAAAGTAAACATGACAGAAAAATAAAAAGGAACTTTTTCATAGGGTATAATATTAAAGGAGGGTGTCTATTCATAGAAAGAGACACCCTCAAAAAAATTACTTGAGAGTATATAGTAACTCCGAATTGCAATTATTGAAATAATCGTTAGCTGCTTCATACTCACATTGTATACCATTGAACAAATCAACATGTCCGGTGGCATCGCTCCAATTACAATCATTAAAGACGATAACGCCTTTTTTGCCTTTGAAGCTATTTGCAGTAGAACCTTTCAAAGGAGTACCTCCTATATGTTTTATGATAAATTTCTTCATATCAGACACACGATAGAGATACCATTTTTTATCAGCACCAGAAGAAACGGCCCCATCGGATGGTGATATTGGTACTCCTGAATAGTTGAAAGCATATGACAATCTGATAGCGCATCCGTTTTTAAACACTTCAGATTTTATATTCTCTCCAACTTTTCCACCAATGAATGTTCCTAATTGAGCAACACTTTTATCCTTTACTTTAGCAAAATTTGAACTTAATGTTTTATACGTTAATGCCATTGTCGCTTACGTTTAAGTCCCTTTTAATCCATGCGGCTTAGCCGGGACTGTTGGCTGAGTCGTATCATTCAAAATTCATTAATATCAAATACAAACATCATGCCTATTTTATTTGGGAAATTTTATAATGTCAAAGTGTCAGTCTAAACAACTTTAAGCTATCAGTACTGAATGCAACTTTTATAGCCACAACTCGCAGTTCCATTTTTTATCGCACAGTCCAAAAACTTCCGTGAAGTTTCTATTTTCATTTGCCGCTCTGATTTTCTTTCCTCCACAAGGTCTTTCCTTTTGGCATCAACCGTTATCGTGCAGGTGCAAAGGTATGGCAGCGGGCTTTGGAAATAAAAGGTCGAGCCTTCGGTTTTCGAAAAAATCTCCACACCGTTGGGTAGTATTTTTCCGAAAAA
>CAVBFV010000461.1:0-2311 GCA_963594575.1 Lachnospiraceae bacterium
CGTGGAATCAGCGCAATTCATTTTGGATATCGGTAAGTTCTGCAACTGAATATCCTTCTTTTTGGCAGATGGACAGCATCTGTCTTTTTGGCATACCTGTTTTTGGCTTTTTGAGTTCAAAATATCGGATATTTGACAACAACTGAGCTATCGAACAAAACTTCGAACAACTGACTTAATGGCATTGCCATTGTTTTTCCATTTGTTCCTTTGATGAATCTTCTTTTTTATCTTCTTCACCAGTTCCTGAATCTTCTGGAAAGATTCTTCGCTGATTGTATGTTCCATCCGGCATGCATCATGATTTGCAGTTTCTGGAGATACCCTATCAGTTCTAAGAATTTATTAAGAAATTCTGCCGTTCTCCATTTCATATACTACATCGGCCACGTTCATTGTGGATACTCTGTGGGATACCAGGACAACCGTTTTCTTCTTGGCCGATTCTTTCAATGATTTTAAAATGATTCCCTCGTTTAAAGAGTCGAGGTTCGATGTAGGCTCATCGAGCAGGATCAGAGGGCATTCATGGAGAAATGCTCTTGCAATTCCGATTCTCTGTTTTTCACCACCGGACAGCGTATCCCCCAGTTCTCCGACTTCTGTATCATATCCTTTCGGAAGTGTCATTATGAAATCGTGGATAGACGCTTTCTTTGCAGCTTCCATAATCTCTTCTCTGGATGCTCCCGGCTTTGCGATTGCGATATTGTTTGCAATCGAATCATGGAACAGGTGCGTTTCCTGTGTGACATAACTTTCCATATCTCTCAAATGCTTGGTCGGAATCTTGCGGACATCTGTACCGTCTACCGATACACTTCCATCCTGCACATCCCAGAACCGCATCAGCAGTTTTAAGAGCGTAGATTTTCCGGAGCCGCTCGCACCATGAATCCCTGTGATTTTACCCGGCTGTAATTTCAGTGAATAGTTATCTAAAATAACCTCATTATCATAAGCAAATGTTACATGCTCTGCCTCTGCTCCTGTAAATTCATGTTCCATGCTCTCTGCACCGGAAGTTTCCACGTCACCCGGAATTTCTTCCACAAGCGGTGTCTCTTCCAGAAGAGAAAGAACACGCTCACCACTTGCCAGTGTCTGGTTCAGGTTATTGGAAAGGCTTGATAATGCTACTACCGGTCCGAAAGAACCCATCATTGCGATGGTGCAGGTTAAGATTCCCTCGAATCCCATCGCACCTTTGTCGTACAGCCAGATCGTCAGTGCAAGCATTCCAAAAGATGCAAGCAGGATAACCATGTTCGTAAATGAACGCTGTGAGCCTTCCATTTTGCTTAATGACTCCTGCATTCCTGCAAGATTTTTGGAATGCTCAGACATCTGCTCTTTTCTCTTTTCACCCTGTCCGTACTGGATGGTCTCGTCCAGTCCACGTAAAGAATCCAGAACAAAACTGTTCAGTTCTCCGAAGTTTGTCCGAAATTCCATTCCCTTCTGGCTTCCACGTTTTCCATTCCACATCGGGATGACAACACCGACAATCAGATAAGCTACCAGAGCAATCACTCCTGCCAGCCAGTGATATCTTCCGATAAAAATCACCATAATAATTGAGGTCAGCGTTGCAATCGCAATCGGAGAAATGGTATGTGCATAGAACACTTCCAGTAATTCGATATCGGTTGTAATAATCGAGATCAGATTTCCCTTATCCCGTCCTTCCAATTTTGCAGGGCAGAGCTTTCTCAGTGCCGCAAACACTTTGTGACGGATGATTGCCAACAACTTAAATGCGATAAAATGATTACAATACTGTTCCACATAATGCAGGATTCCACGAAGCACTGCAATTACGATCATGACTGTAATAATCGTTTTTACTGGAGTAAATACCCGCCACATATTGTCCACCGGAACAATCATTCCGGCTACTCCTGTCAGAAGACCATGCATGATAACCTGTCCTGCCAGTATCGTCAGGAAGATTGCACATAAATAACCCAATGTTCCAAGGATGATTGCTGCCAGCATGATATGGAGCAAGGGTTTTACCAGACCAATCAGACTTCCCATGATCTGGATGGCACTTCTGCGTTTTGTTGTATTCGTATTTTCACTCATTATGCCATTCCTCCTTTTCCATAGTTTTCCAGTGCCATCTGGCTTTCATACAGATGTCTGTACGCACCATTCTGGCTCATCAGTTCGTCATGCTTTCCGCTTTCTTTGATTTCTCCGTCTTTTAAGAAATAGATCTTGTCAGACTTCACGACATTTGCCAGTCTGTGGGAGATCAGAAGTACCGTCTTTGTCTTTGCCAGTTCGTGAATCACATTCATGATTA
>CAVBFV010000462.1:0-2309 GCA_963594575.1 Lachnospiraceae bacterium
AAGCAGACCAATTGCAGTTGGTCTGCTTTTTATTTTACTAAAAACCGCATAAATACGCAACTTTTGCATATCGTCCTTGATATCCCTTGTCTGAAGCATAACAGGCAAGGGATTTTTGCTGTCAAGGGTTTTCAAGTTTTTTGCTCGCAAAAAACCGACCGCAAGCGGTCGCCCTTGACTGCAAAATCCCTGCCTGTACAATTGCAGACAAGGAAATCAAGGACTAACTGTGCTGTTAGCAGCCTTTTTCCGATGAAGCACGAAGCTGCTCTAAATATTGCTTTATAAGCTCATATTCGGCATCCGTGATGTAAAAATTACGTTTTTTACGCCCTGTGCTGGGACGACCGGCTCCAATGCGAGCACCACCCCAATTTTTAGAAGGTATCGTCATACAATTTCACCCCATCTTTGACAATTGCGTAGGATTTGCCTATACTCGCTTGATAATCTACAAAATCCTTTGCAAGCTCCAAATCATCAAACTCCGCTACTAGTTCCGACAATATCGTTTCGTTGAAACGATTGGTTCTCCAAATTTTATATTTCATCTTGGCAACTCCTTTCTTTATCTTGATTACAGTGTACTACTTTCAAAGTTGTTTGTCAACCCCTAATTTCAAGATGTATGTTGCAAAATTTAGGAATGCGCATTTACGCATTTCTATCCAGAACTGCTCCAACGCTTTATGTTTTCCGCTCTTCGAGCGGGATTCCTGCGGATTTAAAAAATCCGCTAGGCGCACTTCCGCGTTTCTCGATTTTCGAGAAACGGTGCGCGAAAAAAGCACTGCGTTTCCACCAAGGCTCCGCATTGGTAACGGAAACGCGTAAGTGCGCCTAAAAGGAAGCACCCTCAGAAGCGTTCAAACGCTCTCAGACAGTTTTTTAACAGCAGATACGATATTTCCCCTGTCTTAAGAGCAAAAAACGCTCAGAAACGAATTCTGAGCGTTTAGAGAGCTTAAATTTTAATTATCCATTGCGTCTTCGTATTGCGCTTTTGTAATTTTACCAGCGCGATATGCTTTATCCGCAAGGTACTGGAACATTATCCGAGAACCATTTTCAGTAACAACAGTTCTAAACCAATCTTTGCGATTTTCGATTGCGTATTTCACTAAGTCGCAAAAATAATATATATTTTCCTGCTCGCAATAGCGAATCATCTCTTCGATTTTTGTCATAGCTGCACCCTCAAATTTGTGAAAAAGTTGGAGTTGGAACTTGGAACTCCCACGCGTAGGTCGTAGTAGCGCGTGGTCGTGGTGGTCAAGCGAACCGTTTGCCACAAGCTTTACAGCGCCAACGGCTCGAGCCTGCCTGCGTTTTGCCGTCTTTGGCTAATTCATTAGACCCACATTCTGGGCAACAAATTTCGTTGTCATCCGTGGTGTTTTCGTGGTGTTTTTTTGGTTTTTGATAGTAAAATGACTCCATTTCGTCCTGTCGGCGGTCGGAAATGTAGCTGTTAATCAAACTGTGAAATTGCCTATAAACAATCCTGCGCCATTCGGGTTTTTGGTAACGAACAAGGTCGATGAAATCACAGAACCTTCTAACGCCATTGACGTTAATAAAATCAAAAATTTCGTCAAGCAGTTCGTCTTCGTCGGCTCCGCTGATGACAAGGGATGGATAGTCAATGGCACCAATCGACACAACATCGTCCATAGCGTAACGATGCTTTTGAGGCTGATCCAAATGGCAAAGATACCTAGCCATTTGCTTGAAATCCTTAACTTTTTTGCAACCAACTCCGTTGATAGTTGCAAAAATCTCTTGCGCTTTCTCGCTAGTAGCGGGATTCTTGAAAGACAGAACCACGTGCCAATGCGCCTTTTTAGGCGTTCCTGCCTTATGTTCAGGATTTTCAAGTTCATCAGCGTCAGTCCAAACGTCCTTGTCGTGAAGCGGAGAGATTAAGCACTCTATAAGCTGGTCTCGGATAATATCCTGCCAATCATCCGGAGCGCTATCCGGATATACTAGGCAAGTCCAAGCTCTTGCCCTCGTGCCCGCCCTTTTGGCGTCTGCTCTTTTTTGAATTGTTTTTCTGCTTTCGGACATAAAAAAACCTCCATTCCTGGAGGGCACGTTGTTTAAAGCGAGACAGGGAACCGGTATTATACCCGACATTTTCATGCGCATTATGCTAAAATCTTGCGATTTAGATGCGCTTATGTTATAATCAAGTCGCTAAATTAATGCGTTTTAAACGCACATATTGTCGAACGTGCCCTCGTTTGACATTAAGCAGACCAATTGCAGTTGGTCTGCTTTTTATTTTACTAAAAACCGCATAAATA
>CAVBFV010000463.1:0-2245 GCA_963594575.1 Lachnospiraceae bacterium
GGATAGATCTCGATATGGCTGCTGCCGGAGTTGCCATTCTTGATAATCCTTATCTGGGTGGTGATGCGCTCGCTCATCGTGTCGGTATGACTGATGACGCCCACCTTCTTGCCTTGCGAACTTTGCAGCATGGCGAGGGAGTCGATGACGGTGGCGAGGGTATCAGGGTCGAGAGTTCCGAAGCCTTCATCGATGAACAGGTTCTCGAAGGAGATGTTGCGGGAGGATAACGCCGACAAGCCCAAGGCGAGACCGAGACTCACGATGAAGGTTTCGCCACCTGATAGGGAGGTGGTGTCTCGGATATCGTCGGCACGGTCGTGGTCGATGACTCGGATGCCCAGCGAATGCTTTACCTGCTGCAGTTCGTAACGGCTATTGAACTTTCTGATTTCCTGGTTGGCGTGCGCTATCAGGAAACTGAGCGTATAGCATTGGGCTATCTTGCGAAGCGTCTTTCCGTCTGCTCCGATAGCATCCGTAATGGCTGTCCAGTCGTCCTTTTCCTGTGTTACGAGATTCAGAGCCTCAGCCTTGTCACCCAACTGTTTGAGGGCTTCCTGATGGTTCTGCATCCTGGCTTTGGCAGCAATCAGTTCGTTGCGCTGGCTTCTTTCCTGATACTCCTGCTGAATGGCTAAGAGAGCATCACGGGTTTGGGCTGGCCGATGTTCCAAATGCTGCTGATGCGCCTTTTCTGCACTCTGGTAAAGGGCGGTAGTTGAAGCCACGGCTTTCTCCTTTTCGTCCTTTTCCCGTCGGATAGCGTTCCAGTCTTCGGCAGAGTGAAGCATCTCCCGGATGGTATTTCGGTCGATAAGGCTTGGTTCGATACTTCTTTTCTCGATGCCTTCCTCTTCGGAGTCTTTCCCTTCGATGCTCTTTTCTTCAAGCTGCTTGTTGTATTCCTCAATCCAAAGGTCGAGTTCCTTTTCCTTCGTTTGCAGATTCTCTTTCATCGTCCTGTTCTGAGACAGCATGGTTTGATGCGAACCTTTACTGTTGGCGAGTTCAGCCTTCAGTTTGTTGATATTCTCGTTCTGAGTATCAGCTGCTTTCGTTGCCTCATCCTTTGCTGCTGTCAGTCTTTGTTCAGCCGCATCAGGTTCTTCTCCATTCAGAATCTGCTTGTATTTCTCCTGCCATTCCTCCATTTCCTTCTTGGCGCTATTCCATGCCTGAAGGGCCTTCCCGTAAGCCTCCTCCTTGCTCTTTTGCTGTGAGATAAGGTTGGTGGTAAGTGCTTTTTGCTCAGCCAGTTTTGTGGCGCAGGTTGAAGTATTTTCCTGGGCTTTGTTCTGTATAGTAGAAGCCTTGCTTTCATACGAAGCTTCATCCTTTACAGCCTTATCCTTGAGTTGGGTCAGCCGTTCTATCTCTTTCTGAATCTTGTTAAAGAGGCTCAGTTTGCTGCTCGCATCTTTCGCCTTGTTTTCATAGATAGGCAAGAGCGATTTCAGTTCTGCCTCTTCCTTTGGAATCTTTGGATACTGGGCGATGAGCGCCTTCCATTCCTCTTCGTAAGTTGCGATTTCTCCCGACAGCTTTTCCTGTTGTTTCTGGAGCGTCTGTACTTCGCCGTCGTTCTGTTTTCTCTCGCCGGAAAGTTCCTTCTCCTGTATCTGCTGCTGTTTCAGCAGATTCTCCTTGGCTTTCAGAAGTTGCGAGAGTTCCGTGGTGGCTTCCTCAAACTGTCTGTTGTCGGTATGATAAGGATGGGTCGTGCTGCCACAGAGCGGACAAGGCTTGCCTTCGGTCAGGTTGGCACGATGAATCTCCCATTTCTCACTCACCATGAGGGTATAGGCATTTCTCAGCGTCAGGGTCTCTTGGGTCAGCGCCTCGATGGTCAACTTGCCCAGGGCTTCATCTATCTCTGCATTTCTCTTGCCCAAGACCTGGATTCGCTCCTCATTCTTCTGCTTTTCTGTTGTGGCGGCATTGAGATGAGCCACTACCTTGATGGCTTGCTGGACATCTTGCAGTTTCCTGTCGGCTACAGTCTTGCTGTTCTGCAGTTCCTCTATATTCTGTCCGGCAGTCTTATTTCTTTCCGTCTCCCAAGCCTGTTCAGCGGCTTGCGTCGCTTCGTGCAGAACTTGTTTCTGCTTGGCAATCTCTTCCTGTGTCGCTTTGAGGGCAAGGTTTGCTTTCTCCGTTTCTGCTTCCCATTTTTGGATGTTTCGGGCGTTTTCCTCCACGTCTTTCTGGGCAGATTGATTCTCTTTCTGAGCCAACTCCAATG
>CAVBFV010000464.1:0-2242 GCA_963594575.1 Lachnospiraceae bacterium
AACGCCATGATAGAGGCGATAAGGACCGTTGCTTTTTTCTTCATTACTTGTTTTTGTTTTCTATTTTTATTATGATATTATTTATTCTTTTTTCTCGTTCCATTCTTTCCAAGTCTTTGCCAGCTCTGTCATCCGATATTGCTGGCGTGGATGTCTTGGGGTGTTTGGATATTTCCTTTCAATAGCTTTTTCTGAGAGGGCAGCGTTTAAATATAGTTCACTAAAACTTTTTCTGTCCTTTAGTCCGATTGCACCCATAATTTCCGCAGATGTCATATATTCATCGTTAAAGGATAGAATAAGAGTCTCCACATGTTGACTGAACTTGTGGGGTACTTGTGGGGTACTTGAGGATAGCTTGCGGGGTACTTGTGGGGTACCTATTCTTGGCTGTACCTTCCATTCATCAGTCGGCTGGATATGCAAATATCTGTTCTTGAGAACCCAACCATCTTTTAGGAGTAAGTTCCTGAAGAAACGAACCAGGTAGATAGGAGAGTAGTCTATGCCTTTCTGAATATTGCGATAGTTGGCACGAACCAGGGCATTGCGGAAATACCAGGAATGCTTGGCGAACATTTCGTTGTTCACTTCATATCCTAACGAACGGAGATATTGGATGGTGAAAATTGCCGTGGTTCGGGTGTTTCCCTCTCTGAAAGCGTGGATTTGCCAGATGCCTGAAATGAATTTGGCAATATGCTCAATCTTCTCATCATCCGTCAGACCTTTATATGAGAAGTTCTTCTCCTGCTCAATATCCCAATCCAATGCTCTTCGCAAGTCTTCCCAATTCAGGTAGTTTACGGAATCTCCTTCGAGCACCCATTCTTTCTTGGAAATATCATACTGGCGGATTTCTCCTGCGTGCTTGAATACTCCCTCGAATATTCTTCGATGCAGGGAAACATATCCGTTGGTATTGAAGGCAAAGGTCTTGCTGGCGAGAATCTTTGCGATGTTGGCAGAAACCTTATCTGCCTCTTCCTCGTCTTCATCCTTAGGTGTACGGACTGTCTTGCTCTGATAGTAAGAGTCAATCAGTTTTCTGGTTTCATCCAGAGTGATTTCTCCTTCGATGTTTCGTTTAGCCACATCTATGAGATACGCCGATGGTTGCAGCCCATCTACAGCCTGCAATCCGATAGCCGTCTTCCAGTTCTCGGCGCTTTCCTTCTGCGAAGGTTCTCCTTGTCGAAGATATTCATCGAAGGATGCGAACTCGTTGATATTATCTTTATTCATAGATGTAATGCTTGATATTTAACTTTGCAAAGTTACGACTATTTCCCGAATTTACCAATGATTTAGGGTAAAATATTAAAGAATTGCCCATTTATAGCTTACTTGTGTGCCTTAACATTATGTTTCTTGGAAAAAACTTATTTAAAATGATACGATTTTCAGAAATAATCACTACCTTTGCATTCGAGTTGGAACGGCATGAAAAGACTTGCTGTGATGAAGACTCAATTTAATATAGAGCGTTTTGATATTATCCAAGGACTGAAATGTGGAAGTTTCAATACTTGTTTGGATAATGGCAATTCAGCTCACGCATAAGGATTATTGTACCCTTTTCTTTGGGGCATAATATATCTCATAGCGTGGGCTATTGTTTCATTGTCAACAAGTAGGTCCTTCCACAACCTCAGTCCTGGCATATAAGCAATAGTTCCCACGCTTTTCCTATTTATTAACCGTCATCAGAGGGAATGGTTGACAGAAAAAAAATATCTATGGAAGTAGTTTATTGTCTTATTGGGGTTATTTTCGGTGTGCTAAATTTAATCTTGTTTTTCAAGATTTGGGGAATGACTAATGATGTAAAGGAATTAAAATATGCGTTGTTGGAGGAAATTCAAAAAAAATATATACAAGCACCTTCCGCAGACGCAGTTCAAGGAATGAAGTCGGAATTATCTAAACTAGAAGAGCAAGATAATTCTAATTTAAGTCCAAAGGAGTCTTTGGCAAACCAGTTTAAGATAGCAATTAAAAAGTATAAAATTCAATGTGCTACTAATGCTATTCCTGAAGATAAAGCTAGAGTCGGTATTCTTTCTATAGTAAAAGCTTACCAGAAACGAGCTTTGGATGAGCAAATTAGTATTGATTTTAATTCTTTGTTAGATTAAGAATTAGCCATACAAAGCTATAAATATTGGTAACTTATATCGAGAAAAATAAGAGGGTGTGTCATAAGTCCATGACGCACCCTTTTTCTATCTATTAATTTCCA
>CAVBFV010000465.1:0-2211 GCA_963594575.1 Lachnospiraceae bacterium
AGAATGTGGCAAACTTCCCGCTGCCTATCATCACGGGAATAGGACATGAAAGGGACGAGAGTGTGCTGGATATGATTTCTTTCCAGCGTGTAAAGACACCGACAGCCGCTGCCGCCTTCCTCGTCAATCATCTTACTGAGGTTTATGCCCGTGTGGTGAATGCGCAAGAGGCTATCGTGCAGAATGTGAAGCACCGTCTGCAGGTGGAGAAGATGAGGCTCGACAGACTGAGCAACACGATTCCTGTCCAGTTTTCGCTGGTGAAGACGAAGCAGGGAGCCTATCTCGACCGTCTGATGAGCCGTTTAAGCACAAATGTCCAGTCGAAACTATCGGAAGCCCAGCGCCATTTCGAGATTCTTTCTCAGAATATTCAGCCGATATTGGAAAGGAAAATGCTCAACGAGAGTCATCGTCTGCAGCTCCTTTCCCAGCGCATCCAGGCGCAAGACCCCGAGTTATTGCTGAAACGTGGCTACAGCATTACGCTGAAAGATGGCAAGAGCATCCGTTCTGCCTCGCAACTGAAGTCTGGTGACATCATTGAAACGAGGTTTGCAGAGGGCAGCGTGAAGGCAAAAATTATGTGATAGTTTATAATTAATAGCTACGGGATAGTTTATAATTTATAGTTAATAGTTTATAGCAATCTGGCCCCACACGCCCTGACAGGCTCTCGGAACATATCCCCACACGCCCTGAAAGGGCAGAAGCTCCTAGCCCAGGGCATCGCCCTGGGTATAATAGCAATCAGCAAGGCGCCCTGTAAGGGCAAAAGCTTTAAAATATCCACTGTTAACTCCAAAACAAAAATAAAAAATATGGAAAAAGAAGAAATGAAATACGAACAAGCCGTAAGAGAGCTTGAAGAAATCGTAGAAAGAATGGAGAATGATGAACTCGATATTGATCAGCTCTCCGAGCAGTTGAAACGTGCCAAAACCTTGGTGAAACTCTGTAAAGACAAACTCACCAAGACCGATGAGGAAATCAAGAAACTCCTCAGCGAGGATTGATTTTCTGAGTGGCGGGCCGATTTTTCTTTGATTCTTCATTGGATTCTATGGATTTTAAAGGGTTAATGTTTAGTTTTGCACACGGATCTCACGGATCTCACGGATTTCGGCTCCTTCGGAGTTTTGGCTGTGAGTCTTAGTGAGTACCGTTGCTTGCAACGAAGAAGATCCGTGAGATCTGTGAGATCCATGTGAGACTTCTCTTTCTGAATCACATTGCAAAGATACAACATTTCATTTTCCCAACTCACCGATGCTCACTGTTGCTCACCGATACTCACCGATTTCGACTCCTTTGGAGTTTTTCCATTAAGACCAAATGAGAATACCCGTTGCTTGCAACGAAAAAATAAATCCGTGAGATCCGTGTGCGACTTAAATACTATCCGTAACCATGATACTTAGCCATCGTAACCATGATACTTAGCGGTCGTAACTATCTTGTTTACGCCAGGGGTAACTAGGGTGAGTAGGAAATCGCTTTTTCTGGGAGTCTATATATATACTATATCTTTCCTATAGTAAACGAACCTTTACATAAGGAAACTCTTAGAAAGTACCCTCCCCTTACTTACCCTACCCACCCCTAGAAGGGCAGGTCGGGGGCGGTATCCTGCTGCGAATAGTCGTCCTCTGTCCTTGGCGATGAAGTCGGTGAAGGATGAACCCCGATGCCAACCTTTAGCGTTAATAATGTGTTAAAAACACCCCATAATACATTGTAATATAGACTCTTTATATTTCTAGCATGCGCTGTATATACAAAGTTCTTTTTACTAGGGTTCACCCCTGAGCCGAAAAGGTGAATGCTTGGGGCAAGTGTTCACCCCGCTGTTCACCAATCGGTAAGTGTCGGCAAAGTTACGACAAAACGGCGATATAGGAAATCGGAATTTACCACATTGTAGTAAAAATTAAAAAAATAAATAATAAATCTTTTAAAAAAGGGGACGATGAAAAAAACTTCTTTCTGTCGATGAGAAGTGTTGCTCTCCGAGTTTGTTCGTTTTACCAATTGGATTTTCACCCATTATGCTAGCGAGGAGGTTCGCCTGAAGGTATGGATGGGTATTGGCACGGTGTTGTTCTGTCACACGAAGGAGAACGCCGATTACGGTTGGCATCCTTTTGGGTTACTCCCAAAAGAACTTGCCTGTCGGTGATTTGTTCCTCCGTAGTCGGACAATTAAGATGG
>CAVBFV010000466.1:0-2115 GCA_963594575.1 Lachnospiraceae bacterium
ATTTTTATGTCCTCAAAGACATAGCAAGGTATGTTTTGAGTTACTCAAAACCTTTGGAGTTACTCTCCAAAGACCTTGCCCTGCCGGGTTGGTAGCCTCTCCGAAGTCGGGCTCCCCATGTTCCAATCTGACGATAGTTTGTGCAATTCCATTATTGCCGCATGTACCACTTAATCCATTTTATATGAACACAGAAAGAAAACGAGGGGGACGAATCCCCAAGCTGAATCCGAAGTCGCACCATGTGATGCTTCGGTTCGACGATGACGAGTGGATGAAATTCCTCGTCATGTATGAGCAGACTGATGTGAAGGCGAAGGCTGTCTTTGCCAAGGCACGCATCTTCGGCGAGCCGTTCAAGGTGTTGCGTGAGGATAAGACACTGGTGGAATACTACACCAAGCTTTCTTCTTTTCACTCGCAGTACCGAATGATTGGCAACAACTACAACCAGGTTGTCAAGGAACTCCGTTGTCATTTCTCAGAGAAAAAGGCGATGGCTTTGCTCTATAAGCTGGAGAACTGCACCAGGGAACTGGTCTCTCTTACCCGTGAGATTGTTGAACTAACCCGTAAGTTTGAGGAAAGATGGTCGCAAAGATAAGTTTCGGAAGTTCATTGTATGGCGCACTGGCATACAATGGTGAGAAGATTAACAAGGAAGAGGGAAAGCTCTTGGCAACGAACAAGATCTTCGATGATTGTTCGGGAAAGACGAGCATCGCCAATGCCTTGCGTGATTTCCAGCGATACCTTTCTCCGCACATCAGAACAGAGAAGCCTGTCGTGCATATCTCCCTGAATCCGCATCCTGATGATGTGCTGACGGATATGGAGATGGAGAACATCGCACGGGAATACTTGGAGCGCATGGGATATGGCAACCAGCCATACATGGTTTACAAGCATGAGGACATTGACCGTCACCACATGCACATCGTGACCATCCGAGTGGATGAAAACGGCAAGTGTTTGGATAGCCGATACAACTACCATAGGAGCAAGGCTATCACCCGTGACTTGGAGGAGAAGTACAATCTCCACAAGGCAGACCGCAAGCAACGCCAGGCAGACAATCCACTTCGTAAGGTGGATGTGAGCCAAGGCAATGTTAAGAAGCAGGTTGCCAATACTGTAAAATCACTCTGCACTACCTACAGGTTCCAGTCCTTGGGCGAGTACCGTGCACTTCTCTCCTTATATAATATATCCTTGGAGGAAGTCAGAGGCGAAGTTGGCGGTCGTGAGTATTATGGTTTCGTCTATTCTGCCACGGACGGACAGGGCAACAAAGTTGGAAATCCTTTCAAGGCTTCCAAGATTGATAAGTCTGTCGGTGTGGTGGCGATAGAAAAGCGGTTCGCTTATTCAGCCAAGAAGTTCAAGGAGGACAAGAAACTCTCCGAGATGACCCGTCATAGTGTGGAGGCAGTGTTGAAGCAGACTTACCATAAGGATAAGTTCGTTGAACTGCTGAAAGCAAAGGGCATTGATGTTGTTTTCCGCCATACAGCTGACGGCCGTATCTACGGAGCAACATTCATTGACCACCGCACCCAAAGCGTGTTCAATGGTTCAAGGCTTGGAACGAATCTTTCTGCCAATGCCTTGCAGGAGCACTTCACCTTACCTTACGAGAATGAGCAGCCGATACCACTTACCATTCCAACGGAAGATGGCGTTGTCTTAGAGCAGGAACTTCAAGGTTCTGGCTTGTTCGATGAGTACGGCAGCGGTCTTGGACTTATGGCAGGAGGTGGTTCTTCAAATGAGGCGCAAGAGGCTGCATTTGACAGAGAGTTGCGTAGAAAGAAGAAGAAACGTAAAGGACGAAGCCTTTAATCGTATTATCAAGGTATAACTTCAAAACAGAAAAACAATGGCACAAGAAGACGATTTGAGAGCATTGGGAAAAATCATGGATTTTCTCCGTGCCGTGAGTATAATTCTCGCTATTATGAATGTATATTGGTATTGCTACGAGGCAATGCACATGTGGGGAGTGACAATCGGGGTGGTTGACAGAATCCTGATCAACTTCAACCGTACAGGTGGTTTGTTTCATTCCATTCTCTATACCAAGCTGTTTTCGCTTCTGCTCCTGGCACTCTCATG
>CAVBFV010000467.1:0-2095 GCA_963594575.1 Lachnospiraceae bacterium
CCAGTCTTAGGATCAATCTCCATCAACTTCACCTTGATCTTGTCGCCTTCCTTGATGCCAGCCTCTTCAACTGTCTCAAGACGCTTCCAGTCAATCTCAGAGATGTGGAGCAAACCATCCTTACCTGGGAGAATCTCTACGAAGCAACCGTAAGGCATGATAGAACGAACAGTACCCTCGTAAACCTCACCAACCTCAGGAACAGCTACGATAGCCTTGATCTTAGCCAAAGCTGCATCGATAGAATCCTTGTTAGGAGCAGATACCTGTACGTGACCCTTACCATCAGTCTCCTCGATAGTGATAGTAGCACCAGTATCCTCCTGCATCTGCTGGATAATCTTACCACCAGGGCCGATAACAGCACCGATGAACTCCTTAGGAATATCGAATGCTACGATACGTGGAACCTGTGGCTTCATCTCTGCACGTGGCTCAGAGATAGTCTCCATCATGCAGTTGAGGATGTGCTCACGACCAGCCTTAGCCTGCATCAAAGCCTCCTCAAGAATCTCGAAGCTCAAACCGTCGCACTTGATATCCATCTGTGTAGCGGTCAAACCATCGCGGGTACCTGTGGTCTTGAAGTCCATATCACCCAAGTGGTCCTCATCACCGAGGATATCGCTGAGGATAGCATACTTGTCCTCACCTGGGTTCTTGATAAGACCCATAGCGATACCAGAAACTGGCTTCTTCATAGGAACACCTGCATCCATCAGGGCGAGAGTACCGGCACAAACAGTAGCCATAGAAGAAGAACCATTAGACTCCAAGATCTGGCTTACCAAACGAACTGTGTAAGGGAAGTCTGCAGGAATCTGACCCTTCAAACCACGCCATGCCAAGTGACCGTGACCAATCTCACGACGGCCTACGCCGCGCTGAGCCTTAGCCTCACCTGTAGAGAATGGAGGGAAGTTATAGTGAAGGAGGAAGCGCTGGTAGCTCTTCTCGAGCACACCGTCGATAAGCTTCTCGTCCATCTTGGTGCCGAGCGTACATGTAGAGAGAGACATAGTCTCACCACGCTGGAAGATAGCGCTTCCGTGAGGCATTGGGAGTGGAGATACCTCACACCAGATAGGGCGGATATCTGTAGTAGCACGACCATCAAGACGCAAGCCCTCATCGAGGATGCAACGACGCATAGCATCGCGCATTACGTCATCATAGTAGCGGGTAGCCTCAGCGTGCTTCTCCTCCAAGTCTTCCTCAGAAAGATCGGTATGAGCAGCGTCATACTTCTCAAGGAAGTCAGCCAAAACCTTGTCGAAAGCATCCTGACGTGCATGCTTCTCCAAAGCCTGGTGGTTGATATCGTAAGCTGGCTTGTAAAGCTCAGTCTTGATCTGCTCACGGAGTTCCTCATCGTTGATCTCGTGGTCGTACTCACGCTTTACGTCAGTACCCTTCTCCTTAGCCAACTCATACTGGAGCTCGCACATAGGCTTGATAGCCTCGGCAGCAGCCTTGAGGGCACCGATCAGATCCTGCTCAGAAACTTCCTTCATCTCACCTTCCACCATCATGATGTTCTCCTTGGTAGCACCAACCATGATATCCATGTCAGCCTCTTCCATCTGCTGGAATGTAGGGTTAACAACATACTCACCATTGATACGAGCTACACGAACCTCAGAGATGTAATGCTCGAAAGGAATATCTGAACAAGCCATGGCAGCTGAAGCAGCGAAACCTGCAAGGGCATCTGGCTGGTCAACACCATCGGCTGAGAGCAACATTACCTGTACGTAAACTTCTGCATGGTAGTTAGAAGGGAAAAGTGGACGCAAAGCACGGTCCACAAGGCGAGAGGTAAGGATTTCCTCATCGCTGGCTTTGCCTTCGCGCTTGGTGAAACCACCAGGGAAACGACCTGCAGCACTGTACTGCTCACGATAATCTACTTGCAAAGGCATAAAATCTGTACCCGGAACTGCATCCTTTGCTGCACAAACAGTTGCGAGAAGCACTGTGTTACCCATGCGGAGAACCGCAGCACCATCAGCCTGTTTTGCAACTTTTCCGGTCTCAATTGTGATGGTTCTTCCATCAGGCAACTGAACACTTTTTGTAATTACGTTCATCTAAA
>CAVBFV010000468.1:0-2078 GCA_963594575.1 Lachnospiraceae bacterium
ACAGAAGTACCTGAGGATTTCGACCCTCAGAAAGGTCTAACTGATTAATATAATAAGGTATAAGAACATGAAACTGAATAATATTGAATTGAGTTTTGATAATTTCGCCTCTGAAATGGCGAAGTTGAAGAACGAGAAGCATTTCGACTACCTTGTTACCATCATCGGTGAAGACTTCGGTGAGGAAGGTCTCGGATGTATCTATATTCTTGAGAATACTCAGACCAACGAGCGCTGCTCGGTAAAGACCATCGCCAAGAAGGTGGATGGCAGTGATGTGATTCCTACAGTTATTAACCTTTGGAAGGTAGCTGACCTTCTGGAGCGTGAAGTCTTCGATTTCGTCGGCATCAAGTTCCTGGGTCACCCAGACATGCGTCGTCTCTTCCTCCGTACCGATTTCCAGGGCTATCCATTGCGCAAGGACTTCGATATGAGTCCTGAGGCAAACAAGTTCCCTTGCACTGATGAGCCTGAGGATGACTTCACCGTGGAGTATTCCTTGAGCGAGGATGGACATCTCGTTGCTACAGAGAAGCGTCGCTTTGATGAGAACGACTATGTTGTCAACATCGGTCCTAACCACCCATCTACCCACGGTGTGCTCCGATTGCAGACTGTTATTGATGGTGAGACTGTGAAGCGCATCTATCCACACCTCGGTTATATTCACCGTGGTATCGAGAAGATGTGGGAGAACATGACCTATCCTCAGACATTGGCATTGACCGACCGTCTGAACTATCTTTCTGCGATGATGCACCGCCACGCATTGGTAGGCGTTATCGAAGAGGCGATGGGTATCGAACTCTCAGACCGTATCCGCTACATCCGTACCATCATGGATGAGTTGCAGCGTATCGACTCACACTTGTTGTACCTCGGCTGTACCGCACAGGACTTGGGTGCCTTGACCGCATTCCTTTACTGCATGCGTGACCGTGAGCACGTATTGAACGTGATGGAGGAGACAACCGGTGGCCGTCTGATCCAGAACTACTACCGTATTGGTGGTCTGCAGGCAGATATCGACCCTAACTTCGTTCAGAACGTGAAGACCCTCTGCAAGTATCTCCGTCCGATGATTCAGGAATACCTCGACGTATTCGGTGACAACGTGATTACTCACAACCGTCTCGAAGGTGTAGGTCCTATGAACTATGAGGATTGTATCAACTATGCCGTAACCGGTCCTGCCGGCAGAGCATCAGGTTGGAAGAACGATACCCGCAAGCGTCATCCATACGATATGTACGACAAGGTAGAGTGGAAGGAAATCACCCTTACCGGTTGCGATTCTATGGATCGTTACTATGTACACATCCAGGAGTTGTATCAGAGCTTGGACATCATCGAGCAGTTGATCGACAACATTCCAGAGGGTGAGTACTACATCAAGCAGAAGCCAATCATCAAGGTTCCAGAGGGACAGTGGTACTTCTCAGTAGAGGGTGCCAGCGGCGAGTTTGGTGTATATCTCGACTCAAAGGGTGACAAGAGTCCATACCGTATGAAGATGCGCCCAATGGGCTTGTCTTTGACAGGTGCTCTCGATCCAATGCTTCGTGGTCAGAAAATCGCAGACTTGATTACAACAGGTGCTGCCATCGATTTCGTAATCCCTGATATTGATAGATAATTATGTTTGATTTTAGTATAGTAACAACATTCATCGACAATCTGCTTCGCCAGACCTTGGGTTTGGGCGACTTCCTGTCGATTCTGATTGAGTGCGTGCTCGTGGGTATCTGCATTTTGACAGCATACGCCCTCATCGCTATCGTACTTATCTTCATGGAGCGTAAGGTGTGTGCCTACTTCCAGTGCCGTCTCGGCCCTATGCGTGTAGGTCCTTGGGGTATCTTCCAGGTATTCGCCGACGTGCTCAAGATGTTGATCAAGGAGATCTTCGCTGTAGATAGAGCCGACAAGCTGCTCTACTACATAGCACCATTCCTCGTGATCATTGCCTCTGTAGGTACTTTCTCATTCCTACCATGGAACAAGGGAGCACATATTCTTGACTTCAACGTAGGTGTATTCCTCATCACAGCCGTAAGTTCTATCGGTGTGCTGGG
>CAVBFV010000469.1:0-2065 GCA_963594575.1 Lachnospiraceae bacterium
TTTATCCATGTAAGGGTTTAAAATAAAACTGAATAACTGAATACTGAATACGGAACAAGGCAATCAACAAAGCTTTTTGCCTACTGGTCGTCTTGTTAATTGCTATTATACCCAGGACTTGCTGCTTCTGGAGCTTTTAGGCCTTCAGCCCGTTCTTGAACCACATGCGAAAGTTTAGTTTCTTAGATTATGGAATCAGATGAAAACAGGAAAATTTGAATTCCGTGGTAAAGTCAGTAAATACAAATAAAGTAGAAATGGATAAGAAGGCAGCAATTGCTGTCGTGTTTGAAAACCCAGAATTCGGTAAGATTCGTACCTTGACCGATGAAAATGGAGAACCTTTGTTCTGCGCAAAGGATGTCTGTGATGTACTGGGGTATAAAAGAGCAAGATGCGCTGTAGCTCAGCTAGTTAACCCACTTGACGCTGTAAAACGCAGCGTCAAGGTATCGGGAAGCCTCCGTAAGGATGGAACCCCATCTAAACGCCGCCAACAGATGATCTTCGTCAACGAGAGCGGTTTCTATGCTTTAGTTCTCGGCTCCAAGCTTTCTACTGCCGTGAAGTTCAAGAACTGGGTTACGGCTGATGTGCTGCCGCAGATTCGCAAGACGGGTGGTTATATTCCGGTTCAGCCGGGCGAGAGCGATGAGGAGACAATCCGACATGCAGAAGAAATCCTCCGTGCTACGCTCAAGGAGAAGGTGAATCTGCTGAAGAAGCAACGTCTGCAGATTGAACAGCAGAAGAAGCTTATCGGCGAACAGGATACCGAAATTCGCCGTCTCAATGATGTAGTAGATGAGCAGGTGGTTCGCATCGCCAAGAATGGCGAGAACATCATCCAGTTGGAGAATCAGGTGGGTAATCTTCTGCCTAAGGCACTCTACAGCGATAACGTGCTCGATTCAGTTTCCTGCTTCACTACCACGCAGATTGCGAAGGAACTCGGTATCACAGCCCAGGAACTGAACCGCTCGCTCTGCGCCCTCCATATCCAGTATTACCAGAGTGGTCAGTATCTCCTTTATGCCGATTACGCCCACATGGGCTTGGCGAAGAGCCGCACCCGCTACAGTGCCTTCCTCGACCCGAAGAGCGATGGCAGACTGGAGAAGATGGGCAGAGCCTACACCCATACCTATCTCGTATGGACCGAGCGAGGACGAAAGTTCATCCATGACCTTGCTCAGCGATACTGGGAACTCATTTAAAGGTAAAAAGGTAAAAAAGTAAAAAGGTAAAAAGAGCCTAGCGGAATGTATAGCTAGCTAGGCTCTTTTTACCTTTTTTTTAGGGGACCAGCGATGGAATCGCTGGGAACGGGGGGCTTTTTTAGTTGATAGTTGATAGTTGATAGTTTATAGAGGGCTAACGCCGTCGAGCGAGGCTGCCCTATCAACTATTAACTATAAATTATTAACTAAACAAAAGGGGCTAAGGCTCTTTTTACTTTTTTACCTTTTTACTTTTTTACCTTTAAAAGCTTTTTACCTTTAAAAGCTCTTTTTACTTTTTTACCTTTTTACCTTTAAAAGCTTTTTTACCTTTTAGAAGTTTACTCCGAAATTGAGCTGGAGGGCTCCATTGCGAGATTTGTCGAAACTGTCGTGGCAGATGTTGGCAAGTCCGATATCGTAGGTGAGATCGGCATAGAACATGTCGTAGCCGATGCCGCAGCCAATGCGGATACCGCCATCCAGGCGGCGGAAGTTGGCATCCTTGAATGAACTCTCTGCCTCACGCTCGGCAAAGTTCTTGATCTTGCCTCCTACACCAACGGCAAAATAACCGCCTACCTGAGGCTGGATAGAGAAGTGGTCGTCTACCTCGTACTTGTACTTCAGAACGGCTGGAATCTCAAGATAGTTGAGGTCGTAGGTCATCTTCTTGCCTTCAGGAAGGTCCTTCTTGCCACCTTTCTCTATATACGAAAGTCCGGTTTCCAGATAGAGTGGGGCGCTGTCGGTCAATGGGATGCCGGTTACTACACCCACGTTCAGACCAGTCTGCCAGTCGCCACCATCCAGTCGGGAATCGTCGGAATTGACAAAGGTGAAGG
>CAVBFV010000470.1:0-2063 GCA_963594575.1 Lachnospiraceae bacterium
ATAGGGAAGTTCTCAGAGAACACCTTATACAAACCGTCATTCTTGCGTTCCTCAGGCGGAGTATCCAACTGTAAGAAGTCCTTGAAAGACTTTAACTGCACATCGAGGAAATCCGGATATGGATACGGATTATGCACGCTGGCAAAATTTACTCTGTTATCAACAATTTTTGTAGCCATTAGAAGTTATTAAATGGTTTTATTAACAATATAATAAAAGACACAAAAAGGTTAGGACTCGCCTACTTGGAGAATCCTAACCAATATGTAAGAGATGTATTACTCTAATTACTTGAGCTCTACCTTAGCACCAGCCTCTTCGATAGCCTTCTTAAGGTTCTCAGCCTCGTCCTTAGCTACACCTTCCTTGATTGTAGAAGGAGCACCGTCTACGAGATCCTTAGCCTCTTTCAAACCGAGACCACAAGCCTCCTTAACAGCCTTAACAACCTGGAGCTTAGCGCCACCAACCTCAGCGAGGACTACGTCGAAAGAAGACTTCTCCTCAGCTGCAGCTGCACCACCAGCAGCAGGACCAGCAGCTACAGCTACAGCTGCAGCAGCAGGCTCAATACCATACTCGTCCTTGAGGACTGTTGCCAACTCATTAACTTCCTTAACAGTAAGATTTACTAACTCTTCTGCAATAGCTTTAATATCTGCCATTTTTATTCTAAATTTTAATTTTATTTATACTATGAAATGATATAACATTGTGATTGATTACTCAGGACGCTCGCCCAATGTCTTAAGCACACCATGAATAGTGTTGCTTCCTGATTGAAGAGCTGAAACAACGTTCTTTGCAGGTGACTGGAGCAAAGCAACAATCTCTGCGATAACTTCGTTCTTGCTCTTGAGAGCTGAAAGCTCTGCAAGTTTGTCTGCGCCAACGTAGAAGCTTTCCTCTGCATAAGCAGCCTTCAATGTTGGAACATCTTCCTTGTCATATTCCTTCAACAACTTAGCTGGTACATTAGCTGTATTAGCAAACAACACAGCAGTAGTACCCTTCAAGTAGCCATAGAGCTCAGAGAAATCGATATCTGAAGCCTCGAACGCCTTGTGAAGCAAGGAATTCTTAACAACAACCATCTTAATCTCGCTCTGGAAGCACTTACGACGGAGTGCGCTTGTCTTCTCTGCATTCAATCCTGTAACATCTACAAGATAGAAATGAGGAAACTCCTGCAACTTCTGTCCAAGTTCAGCGATAATAGTATCTTTAACTTCTTTCTTCATTTTACAAAACTTTTAGAGTTATTCAACTGATTTAGGATCAATCTTGATACCCTTACTCATAGTGCTTGAAATAAAGATACTCTTGATATATGTACCTTTAGCAGCAGCAGGCTTCAACTTGATAACGGTTGCAATAAACTCCTTAGCATTTCCGTAGATCTGCTCAGCAGTCATGCCTACCTTACCGATTGATGTGTGGATAATACCAGCCTTATCAACCTTAAAGTCAATCTTACCTTGCTTAACTTCCTTTACTGCCTTAGCAACATCCATAGTTACAGTGCCACTCTTAGGGTTAGGCATCAAACCACGAGGACCGAGTACACGACCCAAAGGACCAATCTTACCCATGCAAGAAGGCATTGTGATGATGACATCAATATCTGTCCAACCACCCTTAATCTTCTCAACGTATTCGTCAAGACCTACATAATCAGCGCCTGCTTCCTTAGCAGCAGCTTCCTGATCAGGAGTACAGAGTGCGAGCACGCGAGTAACCTTACCTGTTCCGTTTGGCAATGAAACAACGCCACGAACCATCTGGTTAGCCTTACGTGGGTCAACACCTAAGCGTACATCAATATCAAGAGATGCATCAAACTTGGTAGTGGTAATTTCCTTTACCAACTCTGAAGCCTCCTTCAATGTGTATGCCTTCCCTGCTTCAACCTTATCAGCTACTGATTTTTGATTTTTTGTCAGTTTACTCATTTTTCTAATTGAAGTTTTAAATTATTTACCAGGGAAGTCCCCTTTTACAGTAATACCCATACTTCTTGCAGTACCAGCGATGAGCTTCATAGCTGATTCTACAGTAAAGCA
>CAVBFV010000471.1:0-2038 GCA_963594575.1 Lachnospiraceae bacterium
TGGAGAAGATTCGGGAGAAATGCCCTTTGTTCAATGAATGGGTAGAGCGATTGATTAAATGATCAGAGTTTAACTATTCGATAAATACAGAAGATAGCTCTGATATGTACAATTCTGTAATCAACCATATAACAAGTGATAAGCAATGACCGGAAAGATTGGAAGAAAAAAGGTATTGAAGTTTCGCGACTTCCCAACACGCCTTCGTGGCGAGGTATTCTTTGTAGAGAATGGGTATGATGAAAAGTTGAACCTTTCCATCATCAACCATCTCGTGGATATCAACAACTTGTTTATCAGCAAGTCAATTCATTTTAATTATTTTCCGTTTCTGGGTCCTCATATTAGGAAGACGGCTCTCTATAGCTATCCTGCGATGGATAAAGAGGATTTGAGTTTCTCCGTTCCTTCAGATTTACTGTTATCACAATTGGTAGAAGAAAAGAATAAGGAGAAATTGCATCCTAGCATCTTACAGCTAGACCATGAGGAGGATGGCATATATTATGTCAATTCCTATTCTTTGTCTATAGAGGAAGATGAGGATTTTATGCCATTGATGCAGGCAATGTATGATAAGTTGCCGGATTGCAAAGTGATGTTCAGCTCTGTAGATGAATTTCCATACAGTATATTTGATCCGACACCGATTCCGGCAGATGAAACATTCAGCTATGATATCAGGCAGAAGATGAAGGAGGTGTACCGACAGGTGCAGGACTTGCGTCTTGGCGGGGTAAGCGATTGGGTGCTGAAACAGTATCTCTTTCCACCTAAAAAACTGAGTAGAATGGTTATCACGGAGAATTACGATATTATACTGCCCGACTATCATGATATGACTGTCAAGATGGAGCCATTGGTAAAGGCGGTGTATATTCTCTTTTTGCGTCATGAGGAGGGAATCCTTTTCAAATGTCTGTCGGATTATAGGGAAGAGCTATATGATATCTATGTGGATATTCGCAAGAAATCGAACAATAACGGGGCTCATCTTTCAGAAGAGAAGATTCGCCAGAGCATCGAAGCCCTGACGAATCCATTGTCTAATTCTATCAATGAGAAATGTGCCCGTATTCGCCAAGCCTTCACGCTCCAGTTTGATGAAAGTCTAGCCGAGAGTTATTTCATTGACGGTAATCGTGGCGACCCCAAGAAGATACCATTGGATAGAAAGTTGGTAGAGTGGAAATGTGATTTTTCTTAGGTATTCTTCCTGTATAACAAATAAACTCCTATGGCAACCCAAACGCTCGGTCCGAGGTTTGGGTTGCCACGCATAATGATACTGATAAAGCTAATTATTCCAATCAGAATACATACCCATCCCCAAATCTTCAACTTAATTTTTCTTTTCAAGCTCATTTGGCGTTTTCTTCTTAGAGCACAATACGACAATGAGACCAATCACCACATTGATAAGTGAGATACCAAAAGCCCATCCGAAACCAATCTTTCTGTTTCTTCCCAGGCAACCAACGCCGAATGCTAATGCAGCGGCAATCACGAAAAAAAAGAGTCTTTCCATATTCCTATTATTTTTTATTGTTATTTTGGCTGCAAAAATAATAAATGGTGGTGGATGCTGCAAATGTTTAGGCTCCACAAGGCTTGTGGAGGTATGATTTTTCTCCCTAAGGAACCTTTTATGCAAGAAAAACGCTAACTTTGTGCCTTCAAAAAGTATTAATTAAAAAAGTTATAGTTATGATGCTTCCTTTTATATCGGTATTGATTGGAATTAGCTTGGTGTACTTCATCCGCCAGAGAAAGGCAGAGAAAGAGATGGATGAGATTGTTAGTTCCCTTCCTCAGCCTAGTGATAATAGTCAGCCTGTTGGTACTAGAGACTTGTGTCTTGAGTTGCTCCGTCAGCTTAATTGTGAAGTTCGTATAGAGCACGATGACATTTACTTCACGTATCAAAATGAGAAGTTTATGATAGAGGCTTCAAACGACTCTGTCTTTATTACAATTTGGGACCTTCATTGGGATATGGTGGATTCAGAGAATGTCCACGATGTAGAGAATATGAAAA
>CAVBFV010000472.1:0-2015 GCA_963594575.1 Lachnospiraceae bacterium
AATGGATGCTAACGGAGTAAGAATCTATAAATTCAATGTCAAGATGGAGGAAAGTGATATCATATTGAATGAGCATCATAAGGAGGAGTTCCCTCCTGCTCATACGGCTGAGCATCTGCTCAATCAGTTGATGGTTCGCATGTTTGGCTGCGATCGCAGCAAGAATGCTCATATTGAGCGAAAGAAGAGTAAGATGACCTTCGTAGTCGATCACAAGCCTACCCGTCAGGAGGAAAAGGCGATTGAGACGGAGATGAATCGCCTGATAGAGCTTGATATGCCTGTTACTTACGAGTTTGTGGATCGTGACCACATTCCGGCTAACGTCAAGTTAGACCGTCTGCCGGATGATGCGAGCGAGACCTTGCGTCTGGTTCGTATCGGTGATTATGATGTTTGTCCATGTATCGGCAAGCATGTCCGTTCTACAGCCCAGATTGGCAAGTTTGTACTGTTGGGTACCAATTGGGATGAGCAAGCTCATTCTTTGCGTATCCGCTTCAAGATTGTTCAGTAAAATATAAAATAAGCAGCAATGGAGTAGTAGCCATTGCTGTTTTTTTTTCTTTTATAATTACTGCTTTCTTCTTTCCTTTTGTTTCGTGCACATAAAAGTTTTTTTCTCGAAAAAAGTCTCAAAGTCTCATTATTTGTGGCTAAAACCAATGTATATGATTGATATGTAATTGTTTATAAAAATGAGACTTTTCTGTTTATTTTACAAAGAAGTATCATAGAAGTATCATAAATTCAATAGAAGTATCATAAAATTCAGGTAAGTTGCTTGCAAAAAAGCCTTTTTGAGGATTTATGTCTAGAAATACAGGCACAAAAACTAAGAAATGTCTAGTATTTCAGTTTTATAAAATTGCTAGTGTCTACCTTTCTAGTTTATAAAGTATGCAAATATTAACTAGGAATAAGATGGAAAACACAGACAACTGTAGTTAGGAATAAGCACATAGGTTGGTCTCTTAGTGCCCGTCACACGGGCACTAAGGGATCAAGTGACGGGTATCGATAGACCAAGTGTTGGGTACTCATTGCCCGTACTGTGGGCATTGAATGCCCATTTCATGGGGCGATTTTTGGGTACTATTTTGAGCAAGCTAATTGTAGTTTTTCTATATTTAGTTGACTATAATTTCGTGTTTTTTTATGATGCATCATGGTGATTTAATGATACTTCTATGGAATTCATGTAAGCGGCTCCGCGTTTATACCATTGTAGACTTCTCATTTATTCGTACCTTTGCACCATAATTTTAAAATCACATGAATTATGACAGCAAACGAACGTTTTGAGAAGGCTTGGGGGTCCTTCTTAGTCTATCTGAATCGAAACCCCAAGGCTCAACTTACTCCTTTCTTGAAGGAAAGACATATAAATCATCGCACCATGATGAACTGGATGTGCGAAAAAGGATATTCTGTTTTACGTGCCAAGCAGGAAATCCGCCAAGCCCAGGAGGCAGCCCGCAGAGAAAAAGCAGAAGCATCTACATCAAGTACAGGCATGATGTTCGTGCCTATGGAACCTCCTACCATAGATCTTCCTATGGAAGACCTCCTTTATGGCATAAACATAACCTTTCCAAATGGAACTGTAGTTTCCGTTAAAAAAGGATGTGCCAAGTCTGTTATGGCGTTAATGAAACTTTATGAGAAGGAGGATGCGGTATGTTTGGATTGAATGAGAGTACCCAATTCTATGTCTGCCAGAGATACGTTCGAATGAACATGGGCATAAATGGCTTGTATCAGATAGTGAGAACCGAGATGGAACTTCCGCCACTTGGTGGTGCGGTATTCATCTTCTTCTCCAAGAACCGCCAGCAGGTAAAAATGCTCAAATGGGATGGCGATGGTTTCTTGCTGTACCAGAAGCGACTGGAGCGAGGAACCTTTGAATTGCCATTCTTTGACCCCAAGAACAAACAATGCAAAATGCCGTACAGGACACTATCGGCCATCATGAGCGGAATTTGCCTAAAAAGCATGAAATATAGAAAGAG